>QHPA01000180.1 GCA_003218935.1 Verrucomicrobiota bacterium | reverse complement strand
CGCGAGCGGGCCACCAACGTAAGCTTCCGGCGTGATGTGACCCACAACGAACCCGTGACTGCCACCCGAGAAACGTCCGTCCGTAATCAGCGCGACGTCCTTGCCGAGTCCTTTGCCCATGATGGCCGAGGTCGGCGACAGCATTTCACGCATTCCCGGCCCGCCTTTCGGGCCTTCAAAGCGAATCACCACCACGTCGCCTTTCTTGATTGTGCCATCAAGAATTTTTTCCAATGCGGATTCTTCCGAGTCAAAAACGCGCGCCTTTCCCGTGAATCGCAAACCTTCCTTGCCGGTGATTTTCGCGACAGCACCTTCCGGGGCGAGGTTGCCGTAAAGGATAACAACGTGACTGTCTTTTTTGATCGGCTGGTCGAGCGGTTGAATGATGGTTTGCCCGTCGGGATACGGTTGCACGTCAGCGAGCGTCTCGGCCATGGTCTGGCCGGTGACGGTGAGGGCGTCGCCGTGCAGCAGGCCGGCGTCGAGCAGCGTCTTCATGAGCGGACGGATGCCGCCGATGGCGACGAGTTCGGACATGACATGTTTGCCGCTGGGCTTGAGGTCGGCGAGCACGGGCACGCGCTTGCCGATGCGCGTGAAATCGTCGAGCGCGAGTTTCACCTTAGCGGCGTGCGCAATGGCGAGGAGATGAAGCACGGCGTTGGTCGAGCCGCCAAGCGCGATAACGACGGTGATGGCGTTCTCGAACGCATTCCTCGTCAGGATGTCGAGCGGGCGAATTCCTTTCTTGAGCATCTCGACCACCGCAGCGCCGGCGCGCCGGCAGTCTTCCACCTTCGCCTTGGACATTGCGTTCTGCGCCGAGCTGTTCGGCAGGCTCATGCCGAGCGCCTCGATCGCCGATGCCATCGTGTTGGCCGTGTACATGCCGCCGCACGAGCCGGGGCCGGGAATGGCGCATTGTTCGATCGCTTGCAAAGTTCTGTCGTCAATTTTTCCCGCAGCGTGCTTACCGACGGCTTCGAAGACGGAGACGATGTCGAGCAGCGTCTTCGGCATGATTGGACGGGGACCATCCGGGCTTGCTTCCGAAATCGTGAGGCAACCTGGTAGAATCGTGCCGCCATAGACAAACACGGCGGGACGATTCAACCGCGCGATGGCGATCAGCGAGCCGGGCATGTTCTTGTCGCAGCCGCCGATGGCGACAAAGCCGTCCATGCCCGCGCAGCCAACGACTGTTTCAATCGAATCCGCGATGACCTCGCGCGAGACGAGCGAGTATTTCATTCCTTCGCTCCCCATCGAAATGCCGTCGGAGACAGTAATGGTATTGAAGATGATCGCCTTGCCGCCGGCGTCGTTGGCGCCGGCCTCGGCTTCGAGCGCGAGCTTGTCAATGTGCATGTTGCACGGCGTGACCATGCCCCAGGTGGAAGCGACGCCGATGAGCGGCTTTTGAAAATCCTCCGGTTTGAAACCGACGGGATACAGCATCGCGCGCGAGGCGGCGCGTTCGGGGCCGTCGAAAACGATACTGGAGAAAGGACGCATTGAGGTTGAGTTTTTTGCAGACGAATTTTTTTTCATTCGGACGGGGAGTCTGGCTGAAAAACGGCCTGGGGGCAAGACAGAGGAAACCACCGCTGAACACAGATTGACACGAATTCAATTGCCAAGCCGTGCGAGGCGCTCTTTGGCCTGGTCGTTCAGCCCAAACCATTTCATGTATTCGACCTTGCCCCTGACAAAATCCCGCGTCAAGCGGCACGGGCGCGGTCAAAAACTCCAAGCGTGTCCAGCACAGCCTTGATCCGCGGAACTTCGTGCGTGCGGAACAAATCCGTTTTGCCAAGCGCGGCCAGCATGGCGAAGAACGGCTCGGCGCAGCGCACTTCCTCTCCGAAATACTCGAAGGCGTGGGGCAGGGCGTGGCAGACCGGAAAGCCGAGCGTGCGCAGCCGGAATGTATTCAGGAAGACCGTCATCTGATGGCGCACTCGCAGCGCGCTGTCCTGGAGGTTGCGGTAGTAAAAGCCGAGACCCGGATCGATGAAAATCTTTTCGACGCCGTTCTTCGTGGCGATTTCGATCTGTCGGGCGAAGTATTCGTACATCATCGTGATCGGGTCGGCGCTAAAATTGAAGTCACCCACTTCGCGCACGTTTTCTCCCTGCACATAGCAAATGATAACGGCCGCATCGTGCGCAGCGGCCACACCGAACATTTCCTCGCTCCGGTCGGTGCCGGTAAGATTCAGAATGTTTGCGCCCGCCTTGAGACAGGCGCGTGTCACAGAGGGTTGATAGGTTTCCACGGACACGAGTATGCCAGCGGCCCGGAGCGCCTGGATGACGGGAAGCAGTTTGGTGTTTTGAACAGTGTCATCCGTGCGCGCGGCATGAGCGAGCGTGGATTCCGCACCAAGGTCAACGATGTCGGCGCCTTGGGCGTGCAAAACTTTGCCGCGTCGAATCGCTGTGTCAGGGGTCAGGCAAACGCTCTCGCGATACCACGAATCGGGCGACAGGTTGATGACACCCATGATGGCGGGCCGCGAGTTGAAGGCAAAGTGCTTTCCCGCAAGGGTAAATTCCTTTACGCGCGCCTGGGCAGCCAACCGGTTTTTCTCCACCAAATCCGCCAGATGTTCCAGGGTAAGCATAGACCGGACGTTTGTATAATGCTCAAGACCGGGCCGCCAACCCAATTCCGCATGCGTTGCAGTCGCATTGCAGCAGACATGCAAACAAACCCGAAAAGCAAGGAGAAAGCCGGCGCGCCCGGCGCGAGTCGAACGCGCGACCCACTGCTTAGAAGGCAGTTGCTCTATCCATCTGAGCTACGGGCGCAACCCGGTTCAAACCCTAACAACCAGCCGGACAACAGGCAAGTGCCGTCGGGACGTGCCATGCCCGGGGTGCGCCAGACTCGGTGCGATCGAATCTGTGACCAGGCGAAGGCTATGTGTGGGGAAGCGAAAATGGCTTTCGCACCGGAATCGGGAATAGTAACATCAAAGCTAGCACAAGGTAGTTATAAAGCAAAGGAGTCCGGTGGAAATAAACTTTCCAAAATTTGCGGTGATCGCTTTGACGGCATGAATATTGCCTTATACATTTGTTAGTTGAAAGAATTAGATGCCATGAATGTCAGGCGGTCAAACAGCGCGGTGAGGGGAAATGGTCGAACTAATACCCCCAGGGGAATGACCAGCTTGGCTTCGACATCGTTCAACCAGATGAAAATAATTGGCGACGGTCTGCTGGCGGTCAAAGTTCGCTAAACCCAAAACGGGTGAAGTGCGGCCCGGCTTTCCGTCGCTGGTCAGTGACGGAAATGAATGCTGGAGCGAACATAGACATTTCAGGGTTGAGTTGCCCGAGGACCGAAACATTTGTGCGTCCGTTGCCATCAATCAAAGCAACAACCCCCGCCGGCAGGATTGTAGCCCTGGCTTCGCTTTCGCCGGCAATTCCCGATCGATTGATTGGCAACGCGCTCGCGCAGTCCCTGCATTCGGAGACGGGCGATTCTGTTCTGCTGGTCGAGGTTGATAATGCCGGTCCGGCTGTTTCGTTGCGCGACTTCGCGGCTCTCCAGCCAACGCTAAACGGCGAGTTCTGTTTCCCTGAGCACCTCCGCCACGGTGAGGGTGGGTTCAAGCGCCTGGGGGTCCGCATGACGCGGGAACCCGGCGAGTTGAGTTTCGTCAAGCCGCTGCTGGAACATTTCGGCAGTCACTTTCGGTTCGTCCTTTTGCGAATCGGCGCCGACGTGCCCGTTCAAGCTCTGTTCGAATGCCTGGCGGACTCGGACATGACTTATCTTTTCGTTCGCCAATCTTCAGACGCCCTTTACGACATCGATTTACTTCTCCGAGAGGCGCGTTCGCAGTTCAACGGCGATTGTGCACGCCTGAAAACCGTCTTGTGCTTATCTGCAGGTGAAGGGGCGCGGATGTCGTCTGAGTTGGCCAAGAAAATCGGCGGGCCGTTGCACGCCTTCTTTCACGATTGTCCATCGCCTGGAGTCGGCCCTGAAACTCAGGCCAACGCGCCGAGCAAGGCCCTGGGGGCGGACATTCGCCGGCTGGCGCGGGAGATCGGAGGTTGCCGGATCGGTCTGGCACTTTCATCCGGCGGCGCAAAGGGTCTGGCTCACGTGGGTGTCATTCAGGTTTTGGAGGAAAACGGCATCGAAGTGGATGTCATCGCGGGATGCAGCATGGGCGCTTACGTCGCCGCCGTTTGGGGCTATGGGTGTGACGGCCAAGCGATGGAAAAGCTCGCGCGCGAAGTGGAAGGGCGTTGGGGAATCTGGCGTCTGGTGGATCCCGCGTTCCCGCCGCGTGAAGGTTTCATCCGTGGCCGCGCGGTCAAAAGACGCCTGCAAAGAACCATCGTTTATACCCTCGACCGCGCGGTCTTTTCGAGCGGAGACCTGGCTTCCGCGGTCCTGGCGAGTGTTGCGATTCCCGGCGTTTGCGCTCCGGTCGTCATTGACGGGGAAGCCTACGTGGATGGTGGCATTGCCGACCCGCTGCCGGTGGACGTGCTCGAGGAGATGGGCATCAATCGCATCATCGCGGTGAACACGATTCCGACACCGGCTTACATGCGCTGCTGCCTGGAGATGGAACACGAACAGGAGGCGTTGTACGGCCGGCGCCACAATTTTCTCAGGGCGCTGAACCGGCAGGTCAACTACTTCGCGCCCGGAAATATTCTCGACATCATGATGCGCGCGGTGCATGGTGCGCAACTCCGGGTGGCGGAGGAGTCCTGCCGCCACGCCGACGTCGTCTTGCGCCCGCTGGCCATGGATGCGCACTGGTATGAGTTCGACAAACCGTGCAAATTCATTGCGGTAGGTCGGCGCGCGGCCGAGGAGCATCTGGATGAAATCAAATCGCTCGTGAACAAACGGGCATCGTCGTATGAATCCGAGGCGGCTTACAACCAACTGGCAGGGTCTGCCTGAGAAAGTCGTTCGCCAATTGCAGGCGGAGAAACTGAAGGACTACCTGCGCCGGGTCGTCTTGCCGTTTTCGGCGCATTATCGCGAATGGTTCCAGCAAAACGGAGTCGCCGCGGATGTTATTCGGTCGCTCGACGATTTGCAGCGGCTGCCGTTCACTTCCAAGGCCGACCTGCTCAATACGCCGGCTAATCCGCAACGCGCGCGTGATTTCGTGCTGATTCCAGACCAACAAGTCCTCTCGCGACGTGCATCGACGATTCTGCGCGCGCTGCTGCACGGACGAAACGAAGTGAAACAAAGTTTTGAGTCCGAGTTTCGGCCCATTTTCATGACCAGCACCACGGGGCGTTCGGCGGACCCGATTCCATTCCTGTTTACACAACACGATTTGGTGAATCTGTCCCTCACGGGCAAACGGCTCTTCGAAGTTTGCGGCGCGCAACGTGAAATGCGAATCTTGAACATGTTTCCTTACGCGCCACACCTCGCTTTCTGGCAAACGCACTTCGGCGGGACCGCGTTTGGCGTTTTTGTCACCAGCACAGGTGGCGGCAAGGTGATGGGGACCGATGGGAATCTCCGGCTGATCCGGAAAATCAAACCGGACGTGCTCATTGGCATGCCGACCTTCATTTATCACGTATTGCTCCAGGCTGCCAAAGAAGGGTTTCGTTGCGAGAATCTGCGGCGCGTCGTTCTGGGTGGTGAAAAGGTCTCCGAGGGCGTCAGGCGCAAGCTGACCAACCTCGCCGGCGAACTCGGCGCCACCCAAATCGACATCATCGCAACCTACGGTTTCACCGAGGCCAAGATGGCCTGGGGCGAATGCCCGTGCGCGCTCGAGGAGATCCCCGGCGGATACCATCTCTATCCCGACCTTGGCATTTTCGAAGTCATCAATCCCAGGACCGGCGAACTCGTTCCGACCGGTGAGCCCGGCGAACTGGTTTTCACGCCGCTCGACGCCCGGGGCACCGTGGTGTTACGGTATCGCACAGGCGATTTCATTGATGGCGGTTTGGTATATGGGCCGTGTCCGCATTGTGGCCGGAGAACGCCGCGATTGGTCGGCAACATCTCCCGCAGTTCGGAAGTGAAAGAAATGCGGCTCGATAAAATCAAAGGGACGCTCGTGGATTTCAACCAACTCGAACACGTCCTCGACGACGCCGAGCATATCGGCGCCTGGCAGCTCGAACTGCGCAAACGTAACAACGATCCGCTCGAAGTGGATGAACTGATTCTCCACGTCCACAAGACGGGCAGCGTTCGGGAAGACATGCTCATCCGCGATTTGAACAGCCGCTTTGTCGCAAAGACAGAGATTCATCCAAACCAGATTGTTTTTCATGACGAAGACGCCATGCGCGAGCTGCAGGGCGTCGGCGTGCAACTCAAGGAACAGAAGATTGTCGATAACCGCAAAGCAGAGCAGTCGTCCCGCCGGCCGCGGGAAACGGGCGATGCTCCATCTGAGCCGGATGCTCGTTCCGCGGAAACAATAGAGGCGCTTAAGTGAAAGCCGAACGACTTCTCATCGTTGATGGAGTTCGCACGCCGTTCTCCAAAATGGGCGCCGACCTTGCGCAGCTGGGAGCTGACGAACTGGGTCGTATTGCCGTCAACGCATTGCTGACCCGCACCGGCCTCGATCCGAGTCGGATCGATGAAGTGATTTTCGGTTGTGTAGGCCAGCCGGTCGATGCCGCCAACGTGGCGCGTGTCATCGCTCTTCGTGGCGGGATTCCGGAGCATGTTCCAGCGATCACAGTTCACCGCAACTGCGCGTCGGGTTGTGAGGCGCTCACGCAGGCTTACGAAAAGATGGTCGCGGGCCGCGGTTCTGTGTTTGTCGTTGGCGGCACGGAAAGTATGTCTCAAATTCCACTGCTGTTCAGGCAATCTGCCGCGATAAAATTTGCGGCGTTATCGAAAGCAAAGTCGCTCGGCCAAAAGTTGCGCGCCATCGCTGGATTTCGTCCGTCGGACTTTGCACCTCGCGTGGGATTGCAACTTGGTTTGACCGACCCGGTCTGTGGTTTGAACATGGGCGAGACGGCTGAAGTACTTGCGCGTGAATTCGGCGTGACGCGAGCGGAGCAAGACGAGTTCGCTCTGGAGTCCCACCGCCGAGCCGTGGCCGCTCGCGAGAAGCTCGCGGAGGAAATTTGTCCGGTTTACGCGAGCGGAGGCCTCGTCAGTCATGATAATGGTCCGAGAGCGAACCAGACTTTGGAGGCACTGGCCAGGCTGAAACCGGTCTTCGACCGGAAGACCGGCACCGTCACCGCAGGCAACGCCTCGCAAATCACCGACGGCGCGGTGGCCTTGCTGGTGATGTCCGAGTCGAAGGCGAATGAGCTGGGTTTCGCTTCGCTTGGTTATCTCGCCGGTTACAGTTACGCCGGTTGCGACCCGGCGAGAATGGGCCTGGGACCGGTCTTCGCGATTGCCAAAGCGGAGCTGCAAACCGGCTTAACGCTGCGCGACGCTGACCTTATCGAGATCAACGAAGCGTTCGCCGCGCAGGTGCTTGCAGTCCTTAAAGCGATGGAGTCGGAGAAATTCGCACGCAAAGTCCTGCACCGCGACACGTCACCCGGCGCCGTTCCACGCGAAAAGCTGAACGTGAACGGCGGCGCGATTGCTCTGGGTCATCCCGTTGGCGCGACGGGCGCGCGGCTGGTTTTGACGAGCTTGAAAGAGTTGAAACGACGGAAAGCGAAGCGCGCGCTGGTATCCCTCTGCGTTGGCGGCGGGCAGGGCGCTGCGCTTTGGCTGGAGGCTTTATGAGAACCGAAGCTTTGGCCACGGATGAAAAACGGATGAACCTCGGTGTCGTTCCATCTGCCGGCGGACCTCCGCTTTCATCCGTAGCGCAGGAGAAACGCTGTGTTTATCGGCAAATCACCGATGAGCAGGTTTGCATTCTCACATTCGACCGTCCCAATTCATCGGCGAACGTTTTTGACCGCGAAACGCTTCACGAGTTGGACGACCACCTGGATTTCATTGCCGACTCGACGGAGCTCAAAGGTGTCGTCCTGACCAGCGCCAAGAATTCCATCTTTATCGCGGGCGCCGACCTCCATGCGCTGGCAGACGCGTCGGCGGACGATTTGGCGAGTCTGATTGAACTGGGCCAAACCGTTTTTAATCGAGTCGCATCGCTGAATATTCCGACCGCGGCGGCGATTCACGGCGCATGCGTCGGTGGTGGCTTCGAATTGTGCCTGGCTTGCGATTACCGCGTCGCCTCACCTGACCGCGCGACGAAAATCGGTCTGCCGGAGACGCAACTGGGCATCCTGCCCGCCTGGGGCGGAAGCACACGCCTGCCGCGGCTGATCGGACTGCCGCGCTCGCTCGACGTGATTCTTGGCGGCAAAACGCTCGCTGCAAAACAGGCCTTGAAATACGGCATGGTGGACGACCTCGTGCCGCGCGAGCGATTGGTTGAGTTCGCTTGTCGGAAAATTCTCACTCAACGCTCTGAGCTCCGCCGCCGGCGTCACGGGTTTAAACATTGGGCGACGAACAATCGGCTCTTTGCAATGGCCCTGTCACTCCGGATCGAATCCCGACTATTGAAGAAAACGCGCGGGCATTATCCGGCCGTGTTCAAAGCGTTGGAAGTCGTGACCCGGGGCCTTTCCCGTCCGCCGGCAGAGTCGTTAGCGCTGGAACGAGAAGCCATGCTTGAACTGGCCAGGACCGAGGAATGCCACAACCTCATCCGAATTTTCTTCATGCAAGAGCGTGCCAGGAAACGGAGCTACATCCTTGGACCAACACCGGCAGTTGCCAAGCCCGTTGACCGCACCACGGTCATCGGCGCGGGCGTGATGGGCGCAGGCATCGCACAATGGCTCAGCTCGCGCGGCCTGCCCGTGATTTTACGCGACGTCAACGCGGAGCAGGTCGCCAAAGGAATGGCCGGTGTGGCTCAGCTCTACCATGAGGGCGTGAAACGGCATCTGTTCACGAAACTTGAAGCCCGCGCCGGTCTGGACCGCATTTTCCCGAGCCCGGCCGAAGCGCCGGTGCGCAATGTTGATCTGATCATCGAGGCGGCGGTGGAGAAAATGGATTTGAAGAAAAAGATTTTCCAGGAGCTTGGCGAGTTGGCGGGACCGAACACCGTTCTGGCGACGAACACTTCGGCTTTGTCTGTTTCCGAAATCGCAGCGAGCACGAAATCGCCGGAGCGGGTCGTGGGCATTCATTTCTTCAATCCGGTGCACCGAATGCAGTTGGTCGAGGTCGTCGTAGCGCGACAGGCGAGTTCGGAAACGGTGCAACGCGCGGTGCGGTTCGTTCAGCAGATCGGCAAGCTGCCGGTCGTGGTGAAAGACAGCCCTGGCTTTCTGGTGAATCGGATTCTGATGCCGTATTTGATTGAGGCCGGACATTTGTTCGAGGCAGGGGCGTCGGTGGAGGACATTGACGAAGCGATGCTCGACTTCGGCATGCCGATGGGGCCGTTGCGACTGCTTGACGAAGTGGGCGTGGACGTTGCGCACCACGTGGCCGGGGAACTCGAAGTCAAATTCAGCGACCGCATGCAAACGCCGCGGGTGCTGGCGCAGATGCTGAAGGCCGGGCTGTTGGGTCGCAAGAGCGAGCGCGGTTTTTATCTTTACAACAGCAAAACGCCCGAGGTGAATTCAGGTTTGAGTCTGTTTCAGGAAAAGAATTGGGCGAAGAATTTCCCGCGTGAGGAACTGCAGAAGCGAATGGTGCTGTTGATGGTCAACGAAGCGGCGCGTTGTCTGGAGGAGGAACTGGTGACGGAGCCGTCCGACGTGGATTTCGCGATGATTATGGGAACGGGATTCGCGCCGTTCCGAGGCGGTCCGTTGCGCCACGCGGACAGTCGCGGAGTGCAGAAGGTTGTTGGGGAAATGAAACGCCTCGTGGATTCAGGCGGTGCGTATTTCGCCCCGTGCGCTTTGCTGCAGAGCATCGCGGACGACGGAAGGAGATTCTATGCAGAGAAAGGACACCAGTGATGGATGGCACCAACACCGTTCCGAAGGACCCGGAGGTGAAAGACGCGACCGAGGAGCAGGGAGCGGTCATTGACACTTCGAAGATGTCGGCCGGTCAGCGGGCGGCGTTGGAATTGACTGAGGCCGCGCGCGACGCCGCCGCCGAACGGGGCAGTTTCGGAGGCGGCCTGTTCATGGGACGCTTCGATTTGGGGGCGATTCATCCTTTTCCAGTTCAGAAGCCCGAAGACCACGACCAGGGAGACGCTTTTCTGCAGCGGCTCGAAGGATTTTTGCGCGAAAAGGTTGACCCCGATGAGATCGATCGAACGGGTGAAATCCCGCCTGAAGTCATTAAGGAACTCGCCGGAATGGGCGCGTTCGGCATCAAGATTTCGCCTGGTTATGGCGGGCTGGGTCTCTCGCAAACCAACTACTGCCGCGCCGCGATCTTGCTGGGCAGTTATTGCGGCAATCTCACGGCGCTGATTTCCGCGCATCAATCCATCGGCGTGCCGCAGCCGCTCATCCTTTTCGGCAACGAAGAACAGAAGCGAAGATTCCTGCCGCGCGTCGCGAAGGGCGAGATTTCGGCGTTCGCCCTCACCGAGTCGGGGGTCGGTTCGGACCCGGCGAAAATGCAGACGCACGCCGAGCCGACGGCAGACGGAAAGTATTTTGTCCTCAACGGCGAAAAACTTTGGTGCACGAACGGCACCAAGGCCGGAATCATCGTCGTCATGGCCAGGACACCGGCGAAAATGGTCAACGGCAAACCGAAAGACCAGATCACCGCGTTCATCGTCGAGATGGACACGCCGGGTGTGGAAGTCGTCCAGCGCTGCCGGTTCATGGGCTTGCGCGCCCTTTACAACGGCGTGGTCCGTTGCAACAACGTTCGTGTGCCACGAGAGAACATTTTGCTGGCCGAAGGCAAGGGTCTGCGCGTGGCGCTTTCGACGCTAAATACCGGGCGACTGACTTTGCCCGCCGGTTGCGTCGGGCTGGCGAAGCGTTGTTTGGAGATCGTCAAGAAATGGGCCAATGAACGGGTGCAATGGGGCGCGCCGATCGGCAAACATGCGGCCATTGCGGACAAGATCGCCCGAATGGCAGCAAACACATTTGCGATGGAGGCGATGACACTTTATAGCGCCAGCCTCGTGGACCGCGACAAGAAGGCAGACATTCGACTTGAGGCCGCGATGTGCAAGCTCTGGGGCAGCGAAATGGCGTGGGAGATCGTCAATGACACGATGCAAATCCGCGGCGGACGCGGCTACGAGACGGCTGACTCATTGAGAGCGCGCGGCGAAGAGCGGATGTCTGTGGAGCGTTTCTTTCGCGACAGCCGTATCAACACGATTTTTGAAGGCTCCAGCGAAATCATGCGTTTGTTCATCGCCCGGGAGGCGCTGGATCCGCACCTGAAAATCGCCGCGCCGGTCCTGAATTCGCGCCTTCCGCTGACCGAGCGTTTGAGAGCGGCGTTGAAGGCGGGTTGGTTCTACGCCGGGTGGTACCCGAAACAGGTCCTGCCGCGATTCGATGTTCAACGTTCAACGCTCAACGTTCCCCCGGTCTTGCGGCGGCATCTGCGGTACGCCGCGCGCACCAGCCGGAAACTGGCGCGAAAACTTTTTCACGCGATGCTCGTCCATGGTCCCAAACTCGAACGCCAGCAGGTCTTGCTCGGACGTTTCGTTGACATCGGCACGGAATTATTCGCCATCACGGCTGCCTGCGCCCGAGCCGCAGCTTTGATTGCTCGAGGCGGGAACGCAGATGAATGGCTCTCGCTGGTCGATTATTTCTGTCGATCTTCCCGCCTGCGCATCGAACGGAACTTCCACGCCCTCCGTCATAATGCTGACCGCCAGGGCTATCGGCTGGCGCAAGGCGTGTTGGACGGCAAACATGATCGGTTGGGCGAGGGGATTGTTGGCCGCGTGGATTAGGCGCTTTTCGTCAGACGACTCTACGACCAAAAGCGTTTTTGAACGGGCTGACGGGCTTAGGTGCTCGACCAGGATAAACGTCGGCGGCGTCAGGAGGAAACCTGTCTGCTTTATGTTCGAAACGGCTTCCATCGCCCGTGTAGTACCGGCCCCATCCTACAATCTTCACGCGCTCCCCAGGATTGCGGACGAATCACGTATTAGCCATCGGGTGTCCCTTGACCAATTTGTGCCGGTGCTCGTGACAAAAAGCAATGACCACGCACGCGCACCGTCTAAAGCCAACAGAAAGAATTGTCCATTGGCGAAAGCAACTATCCCTGGCAAATCCCTGTTTCCTGCCATCCTGTTGACTGCCAGTTGGTCCCGTCGGTTGATTGAATGAGCGTGTCCGGATTATCCTGTGACCACAAACGCGCCATTGCCGAAAGCAACGCTATCGAGGCGGGCTGTTGTTTGGAAATCTGCTAACGCCCACTGGACGGCGTCGGTTGAAGTCGCGATTCGTCCATTCGTCCCGACAGCCACGAAGCGGTCCTGGCCAGCCGCGATGCTTGAAAAGTATATTCCTTCGGGTGCCTGATACCGCACGTGCCAGTGGTCGATGCCATCGGCATAGCCGAGCGCAGGACAGAACAGAAGCCCGCCCGCACACACAATGTCTTTCAGCCGTTTCATACCTTGCTTCGTTTTGTCATTTACCTTGCCGCCGTCAACGTTCACCTAGTCGTGGTTTCGCGCAAGAGCCTCCCTGGGGACTCCGTAGCGCTGTAGCGCTGCCCACCGTCCAGCGGGCGGAGCGCGCGGTCTTGCAACAAACCTCGTTCCGCACCGTCCGGTGGCGCCGCAGCGCGGCGCCCCTACCTCACGAAACACATGCGCGCCGTCCTGAAATACACGGTCCGGTCGGCGAGGGCGCCGACCGGTGCAGCCGAGGCGGCTGCGCTCCCCGGATCACCAGGCGGAATAATTTTGCCGCCAGACAACCGCCTTCGCCTTGTTGGACCAGAAGGCCTCGCCCAGACTGATCGTCGGCTGGCTCGGGCTCCAGGAGCCGTTACTGTAAGTGTACGTCGTATAAGAACCAAATTGCTGTGCGGGTTGTTACGAGAGTGACGAGGCGGCCATCCGCGAAATTCCTGGTCGCGTAACACTGGATGCAATAGTACACGACCAAATTCCTCGCGAGGCTCATTTTCAGGTAGAACCGAAAATCCGGTTGTGATATTTTTTTGCTGACGGTTCCCGGCTTAATGATTTTGCTTGTAATACGCGCCTTTTGTGAAAGTCTGAAGTGAAGCCGCCTGCGGGTTGTCGGGACGCGCGGACGTTTGATTCTTTTTATGGCCACAGTTGATTTTGCAGTCGGCATCGGCGGTGAAAACGGTCAGGGCATCGCCAGCACGGGAGATATCCTCGCACGCATTTTCGCGCGCCGCGGGCTGAATCTTAACGCCTACAACGCCTACCAGTCCATTATTCGGGGCGGCCACACGTTTCTGACCATCCGCGCCGGCGACGGGCCCGTTCGCAGCATAGGCGACAAAGTGGATGTGCTGATTCCTCTTAACCAGGATTCCGTGGATCGGCATCTCCGATTGATGAAGGCTGGATCGCGCGTGCTTTACGACGGCGACAAACTCAAGCCGGGTGCGCCCGCCGCTGGTGTGCAGCTTTGCCCGATGCCGATGAAGGAACTGACCAAAGGCAACAAACTCGCTGCCAATACCGCGGCACTGGGCGCCACGCTGCAGATGCTCGGCATCGAGTCCGAACCGCTCGAAGCGGTCATTGGCCGCCAATTCAAGAAGAAAGGGGACACTGTCGTGGCTGAAAACGTCGGCATCGCCCGAGCCGGCTACGATTACGCCGCGCAGAATTTCAAACCGTTTCCTTTCAAAGCGCCCAGGCTGCCCCGGCCGCAGGCCGTCATCACGGGCAATCAGGCCACTGCGATGGGCGGTGTCGCGGCCGGTGTCAAATTCTACGCCGCCTATCCGATGAGTCCATCCACGGGCGTGTTGATGTGGATGGCGGCGCACGCGCGACAGTTAGGCATCATGGTGCGACAGGTGGAAGACGAAATCGGAGTGATGAACATGGTCATTGGAGCGGGACACACCGGATGCCGCGCGATGTGCGCGACTTCCGGCGGTGGCTTTGCCCTGATGTCCGAAGCGGTCGGCATGGCCGGCATGATCGAGACACCGGTCGTCTGCGTGGACGTCCAGCGCGCCGGTCCGGCCACGGGCGTGCCGACCAAGACCGAGCAAGGCGACCTGTGGCAAGTGCTCGGCGCAGGGCAGGGGGATTATCCGCGCCTGATTGTCGCGCCCTCCAATCAGCTCGACCTGTTTCGATCCATCCCTGAACTGTTCAACCTGTGCGACAAATATCAATGCCCGGGTCTCGTCCTGGCGGACCTGCTGATTTCCGAAGGCACCGCGAGTGTTGACCCGGCGGACCTCAACTTCGATGTGAAGATTGACCGCGGCGAACTCATCCTGACGAACGGCAATGGTGGAGCGGAAAATCCGTTCAGCGGCTACAACGACAACGCCTATTTGCGCTACAAGAATACCGAAAGTGGCATCTCGCCGCGCGCCGTGCCAGGCGTGCCGGGCCACATTCACGTCGCCGCCACCGACGAGCACGACGAAGACGGCACCCTGATCAGCGACGAGTTTACCAATCCCGCCAAACGCCGGATGATGGTCGAGAAGCGCGCGCGCAAAATGCAAAACGCCGCCGCGGATATTGCGCCGCCGAAACTCGTCGGGCCGGAGAACGCGGCCGTGACCCTGGTCGGCTGGGGTTCGACCGAAGGCGTGATTCGTGAAGCGGTGGAGAAACTGGCGGGGGAGGAAGGCGTCGTTGCGAACCAGCTTCATATTAAGTGGATCGTGCCGTTTCACGCGGGGGAAGTGACGCGCATCCTTTCCCGGAGCAAAAAGGTCATCATCGTTGAGAACAACTACACCGGCCAATTTGCGCGCTATCTCCGCTCGGAAACCGGTTTTGCCGCGCACGGTCATATCCGCAAATACGACGGTGAACCGTTCATGCCGCACCACATCGTCAACGCCGTGAGGGAACAGCTCGCCGGCAAACGTGAAATTTCCATCCCCGCCCACGAAGTCATCGTTTAAGAAAATTATGAGCACCGCAGTCGAAACCGCCGAGCCACCTGGCACACAAACAGTCCGACCCGCTCAACTGACCAAGGATACCTACAAAGGCAGGATTCATCCCGACTGGTGTCCGGGTTGCGGCGATTTTTCCGTTCTCTCCGCGTTGGAAACGGCACTCTTCGAGTTGGGACTCAAGCCGCACCAAGTGTTGGTCGTCAGCGGCATCGGTTGTTCCTCCAACCTGCCAGGCTTCATCAATGCTTACGGGATGCACACTCTTCATGGTCGCTCACTCGCGGTGGCCACGGGGGCGAAGCTGGGCAACCACGAATTGAAAGTGATCTGCACCGGCGGTGACGGAGACGGTTTCGGGATCGGCGGCAATCACTTTCTCCACACGATGCGCCGCAATGTGGACCTGACTTACATCGTCATGGACAACCAGATTTACGGCCTCACTACGGGCCAAATCTCACCGACCAGCGTGAAGGGGATGAAAACCAAGACCACGCCCCATGGCAGCGTGGAGAATCCCATCAATCCCATTCCGATGGCCATCGTGGGCGGCGCGACCTATGTGGCGCGCGCCTTCAGCGGGAAACAAAAGCACATGGTGGAAATGTTTAAAGGCGCCATCCAACACAAGGGTTTTGCGCTGGTGGACGTTTTCAGCCCGTGCGTAACGTACAACAAGGACAACACCTATCAATGGTTCAATCCGCGTGTGAAAATTCTTGAAGAACAGGGACACAATCCGGCTGATTTCAACAAGGCGATCGAGCGCGGATACCAGTGGGGCGACGAAATCCCCATCGGCCTCTTCTGGAAACGCGCGGACCTGCCAAGCCTCGAAGAACTGGAACCGGTGCTGCACGACGGCAACGGGCCGCTGGCTTTTCGCGAGCTGGGCACCCCGAAAGAGCAGGCCGACGCCCTGATCAAAGAATTGCTGTAACAGCTTCCATCCCATCCCGCAAGCCCTCGAACAGACCCGAGGGCTTTTTTGTTGCTGCCAGTCGCCGGGGCACCGGTTAAATTCAGACGCGACAAATGAAGCAAGCGTTTGATTCGATTGAGACGGTGATCGAGGACTTGGAGAAAGGCAGGATGGTCATCGTGGTGGATGACGCTGACCGGGAGAACGAAGGTGATTTGATCATGGCCGCCGAGCACTCGACGCCGGAGGCCGTCAATTTCATGGCCAAGCATGGCCGCGGTTTGATTTGCGTCCCGACCACCGCGGAGCGGCTACAGCAACTGGGCATTGAGCGGATGGTCAGTAACAATCGCGAGACGTTCAAGACCGATTTTCAGGTCAGCGTTGACGCCGCGCGCGGCATCACCACCGGCATCAGCGCGGCCGACCGTGCGCGCACGATTCAGGTGATGGCCGATCCGACGGCGGTGCTGGACGACCTGGTGCAACCGGGGCACGTGTTTCCACTGCGCGCCAAACCGGGCGGCGTGTTGCAGCGCGCCGGGCACACGGAAGCAGCGGTGGACCTGGTGAAGCTGGCCGGCTGCCGGTCCATCGGCGTGATTTGCGAGATCATGAGCGACGACGGCTCGATGGCGCGGCTGCCCGAGCTGGTTGATTTCGCGAAGAAACACGGGCTGAAGATATGCACGATTGAAGCACTGATCAAATACCGGCGCACACGCGAAAAGCTGGTGGAGCGGATGGAGGTCGTGAAGCTGCCGAGCGAATACGGCGACTTCGATTTGTATCTCTACCGGTCCAAGCTGGATGGACAGCATCATCTGGCGCTGGTGAAAGGGCATGTCGCCGGCAAAAAGAATGTCCTGGTACGCGTACACAGCGAATGCCTGACCGGTGATGTGTTCGGGTCGAAGCGTTGCGATTGCGGGCCGCAATTGCGCCAGGCGATGCGTCAGGTCGCCGAGGAGGGGAGGGGCGCTATCGTTTACATGCGGCAGGAAGGGCGGGGGATCGGTCTGGCGTCAAAACTCAAAGCCTACAAATTACAGGAACAGGGCTATGACACAGTCGAGGCGAACCGCAAGCTAGGCTATCCGATGGACCTCCGTGAATACGGCCTGGGCGCGCAGATCCTTTGCGATCTTGGTTTGAAAACCATCCGTTTGCTGACCAACAATCCGAAAAAGGTTGTCGGCTTGGAAGGTTACGGTCTGGAGATCGTGGAGCAGGTGCCGATTCGCGTTAAACCCAATCCGCATAACGCAAAATATCTGCGGGTGAAACGGGAAAAGCTGGGGCACCGTCTGTAATTTACGATTTGCGAATGACGATTTACGATTCCCAACACGCTTCGTGAAAATTTGGAGGAATTGTTTATCCGCGAAGATTCCGCCTGGCCGTTGGTTCAACAGTGGATTTTCGAAGCCACGAACCTCGTTGAAGTTTTTGCCGCCGCCCGATAATGCCACGTCCCAACAACATTTCAGAGATTTACAAACTGCACGTCGGTAAATCATGTTGAAACCCCTCAAACCCAAAGCATCTCGCGCCAGCGGCGGCACGTTCGCCATCGTCGCCGCGAAATACAACGGTCGTTACGTGGATGCCATGCTGAACGCGGCGCAAAGGGAGTTAAACCGCTCCGGGGCAAAGGAAGTCGAAGTCTTCCGCGTGCCAGGCTCGTTTGAGATTCCGGCCGTGGCGGCAAAGCTGGCGCAGTCTCATCTGCCCCCACTGTCCGCCATCATCTGCCTGGGCGTGATTTTCCAGGGCGAGACCAGCCACGCCCAGCACGTCGGCTGGGGAGTCACCCACGCGCTCGCTCAGATCCAACTACAGCACAAGATCCCCATCGTTCACGGCGTGTTTATCTTTGAAAACGAGGAGCAGGCGCAAGTGCGTTGTCTGGGCAAAAGGCATAATCGCGGCACCGAAGCGGCTCGAACCGCGCTCGAGATGGCGCGCGTCATGGCGGAGGTGGAGCGCCGCACATGATGATCGAGACATTTTTTTCGGTTCACTGACCAACGCTTGCTAATCCTGCTAATGGACATCAACAACGCTGCTACTGACATGGAGCGGGCCGGCAAAATATCCAATGAATACGGGCTTTCTCTCAACGTCGAACAGACACTAACGGAGTTTGTGAAATGTTTCACTGAGCGCTTGCTGCCCGGTTTA
>QHPA01000430.1 GCA_003218935.1 Verrucomicrobiota bacterium | reverse complement strand
AACCGCTGGATGAACCCGGACATGAAAGTCTATCTGACCACCATCACCATCAACGGCACCTACGACTGGATCAAACCGGGCATGAGCGCCAAAGCCGAGATTCTCGTGGACCATCTCAACGACGTGACCTATGTGCCGATTCAAGCCGTGGGGCCCAGCGAAGGGAAACAGGTCTGCTATGTGGTTCATGGACTCAAGTCCGAGCAGCGCGAAGTCGAAATCGGCCAGTTCAACGACGACTTCCTCGAGATCAAAAAAGGATTGAAGGAAGGTGAAAAAGTCCTGCTGCGCGCGCCGGAAAGCGGCGAACCGGAAACGGGCGAAAAAAAACCGGGCAGCGACAACAAAGGCAAGCCCCGGCCGGCAGAAAAATCCGCGCCGCCCAATGCCCAGCCGCCCGGCAAAGCCTGATGCGGGGGATTCGTCATCCGACAGACGGAATTCTTTTGATGCCCACGCCCATCGTCCAGTTTGAAGATGTCCGCAAGACGTATCAGATGGGCCTCGTGATCGTGGAGGCCTTGCGCGGCGTGACGCTGGAAATTCAGGCAGGCGAATACGCCGGCATCATGGGGCCGTCCGGCTGCGGCAAATCCACCATGCTCAACCTTCTCGGTTGCCTGGACCGTCCCAGTTCCGGCCGTTATCTGCTCGGCGCCCAGGACGTTTCCCGAATGGACGACGACGCGCTTTCCGCGGTCCGCGGCGCGCGACTCGGTTTCATCTTTCAATCCTACAATCTCATCCAACAACTCACGGTCGTGGAAAACATCGAAGTGCCGCTTTACTACCAGGGCCGGTCGGAAGAGGAGAGCCGCGCGCTGGCGGCCCGGTACGCCGAACGCGTCGGGTTGGGAAATCGCCTGACGCACAAACCGTTCGAGCTTTCCGGCGGCCAGCAACAACGCGTCGCTATCGCGCGGGCGCTGGTGAACGACCCGTTGGTCATTCTGGCGGACGAGCCCACCGGCAATCTCGATTCCATTTCCGGCGTCGAAATTTTGAAAATCTTCGACGACCTGCACGAGCAGGGCAAAACCATCATCCTGGTGACCCACGACGAGAACGTCTCGCGCCACGCCCGTCGCTCGATTCGCCTGCGCGACGGTGAGGTCGAGAGCGATGTAAGGTCATGAATGGGAAGTCTTCCACTAATTCATTCGCGTCGATTGCCGTGATTCGCGGGCCATCGTTGCTCCGACTCAGGCGGACTGTGCGCCTGGGCGTCAAGAGCCTTTGGCTCCACAAACTGCGTTCGCTCCTCACCGCGCTGGGCATCGTGTTTGGCGTCTGCTCCGTCATCGCGATGCTCGCGATTGGCGAAGGCGCGAGTTACGCAGCCCAGGAAGAGATCAAAACCCTCGGCAGCCAAAACATCATTCTCCGCAGCGTCAAACCGCCGGAGGAACAGAAAGTTTCGGAGAAAGGCAGCCAAAGCTACGTGCTGCAATACGGCCTGACCTACCTCGACATCCAACGCATCAAGTCCACCATCCCCGGCGTCACCGTGGTCGTCCCGGGCCGCATCATGCGCGAATACGTCTGGAACATCAGCCGGCGTGTGGACTCCGAAATCATGGGCACCGTCCCCTGGTATCCGGAGATGCGCAATCACCACGTCGCCCGTGGACGCTTTTTCTCGGACAAGGAAATGGAGGACAAGGCCAACGTCTGTGTCCTGGGCGCGGGAATGGTAAAGGGCCTTTTTCCGCTCGAATCACCGCTCGGCAAGGATGTTCGCGTCGGCGGCGATTACTACGAAGTCATCGGCGTCATGGAACCGGCCGGCAAAGGAGCAACCACTGAGGAAACCGGCGACAACGTCAAGGCCGCCGCTGAACGGATGTTCATCCCGCTGGAAACGGCCAAGACCCGTTACGGCGAAATCCTGCGGAAGGTGCGCAGCGGCAGTTTTGAACAGGAACGGGTCCAACTCCACGAAGTCACCGTCAAAGTTGCCACGCCGGAACAAGTCATCCCCGTCGCCGACGCGATCAAAGAAGTGATGGAGCGCAATCACAAGAAGAAGGACTACGACATCATCGTGCCGCTCGAGTTGCTCAAACGCGCCGAGCGCACCAAGGAGATATTCAACATCGTGCTCGGCTCGATTGCGGCCATCTCGCTGATCGTGGGCGGCATCGGCATCATGAACATCATGCTCGCCAGCGTGACCGAGCGCACTCGCGAGATCGGCATCCGCCGCGCGCTCGGCGCCAAACGCCGCGACATCATCACGCAATTCCTGGTTGAGACCGTGATGCTCTCCGGCGCGGGCGGCGTGCTCGGCGTGCTGCTCGGCGTGACCATTCCCTGGTTCGTGAGCCACTTTGCCGGCATGAAAACCATCATCACCTTCTGGTCGCCGGTGGTCGCCTTCACCATCTCTGGGATGGAGGCGCTAAGGCATGAGTAACAAGCCAGGCTGCCCATGAGGAAACTCCTCATATCGGATCTCTTTTGGGTCACGATGACACTTGCGATTACAAGTTGCCAGGGATTGGGCGCGCAAAACTACGTGATTCTTCCGGCTGCGGAGAGGCAAAGGCTCGAAAATTCGAGCCGCGTGGTTCTCGATGTTGTTTGCACGAACCTTGTGAAACGCGTGCGCGACGGTGTAACCGAGAATCCTCGCTTGCTCGATTCGATACCGAAGGCCTGGCAGTACCAGATGACGCTGGAAATCAAAAAAGTGGCCAAAGGCGTGATTGACACCGATGAGTTGAACGTCAACGGCTGGCGAGACCTGAATCAGGCCGAAAAAACAGTGATGAATC
>QHPA01000179.1 GCA_003218935.1 Verrucomicrobiota bacterium | reverse complement strand
CGAGCGCGCACGCCAGAAAACTGATCATCGGCAGCAGATGCAAGCCGGCCCGGTAAATTTGCGAGCGGATCAGCGGATGAATGAGGCGGGAAGACGCGTTGAATTTTGTGACCGCCACGCCGAGCGTAATCAACGTGAACGCAATCAACCCTTGCGCGGTCTGGATGAAGCGAATGATGGTGCGCCCGATGGCATCAAGTTGACGAAATGGCAACGGCACAGGCGGAGCGTGCTCCACGTCCGGCGGATTGGCGCTGCTGCTTTCCACGGCGGGAAGGTAGATTTTTTGGCGCGCCGGGTCAAAAACTGATTTTATCGAAGCCCGCGAAACGGAGCGCCGAACTCCGTTTCGGTGCGGAAACGAGACAGCGCGTTGCTTCCCTTTGCGCCGAAGCGGAGTCGGCGCTCCCAATCACCACGCTGCCAGCTCCGCTTTCAACCGCTCCATCGGCAAACCGACAACGTTGGAATAGGAACCTGCGACTTCCTGGACGATCAGGTCGCCCTTCTCCTGAATCGCGTAGGCTCCGGCTTTGTCCAGCGGATCGACGGCGCTGAGGTAATAGCGGATTTGCTTCGCGTTCAGCGGACGAAACGTCACCTGTGTGGTCTCCGCGAGAATTTTCTGACGAAAGCGGCGCAAGTGAATCAGGCACACGCCCGTGACGACCTGATGCGTGTGGCCCTGCAGTTGTTCAAGCATTTGCTCCGCCTGCGCGAGACTGGTCGGCTTACCAAACAATTGCGTGCCCGCGTAAACGAGTGTGTCCGCGCCAAGCACGAGGGCATCAGGAATCTGTTTCGCAACTGCGCGGGCCTTGCGATAGGCGTTGAGCTGGCAAAGCTCGCGCGCGGTCAGTTGTTCGCGATGCACCTCCGGGACATCGCTCGGCACAACGCGAAACTTCAGTCCCATCTCACGCAGTATTTCCGCGCGGCGCGGCGAACCCGAAGCAAGGATCAGGCGTGGCAGGTTCATTCAATCATCCCGGGCGGGCGTCTCCGTGAACCGTTGACGGGCAGCGGTTGGAGTATTGGATTCTTGAGACCGGCATTGGCAACGTCAATTTCCATGGCTCCCTGAGCCCGCTGCTCCAACACTCCGTTTCTGCACTCGCGCGGCTTGCGCGAGGCCCAAAGCCTCTGTAAACGCGTTCAATTTGTGCGCGAATTGTTCGTCCGACAACACTCGCGCGGCGCCGCTCGTGTCGATGTCCTTCTCCAGTTCAATCCACGATTTGCAGCCACCGTAGCTTTCGAGCACAGCCAACTCGGCCACGCGCGGCAGACGAAACACGCGCACAGCCAGCGCATGAATGTTTCTTTCCCTTCCCCAATCGAAGCGTTGAGCGATTACTTCGTCGCGCCAGATATGCCGGCCGCGCAACCGCTCAGCCGCCGCCAGTGAATCGAGCCGTTGCGAGGCGGCGACTTCGCAGAAGAATTCGAAGAGCACCCTGTCCTTGGCCGGAAATTTCGGGGCGATCATATCGAACCGCGCCTGGGCGGGCGGGACGACACTCTCCCGCTGCTGATGATAGAGCGTTGGAAAAAGCAGAAACTGCGGATGCTCGACCTGGAACCCGCCTGGTCCTTCGCTGATGCCGCCTTTGCGCAGGATGACGATCTGCTCGCCGCGTCCCAGCGCATCCACCACGATGGCCCATTCTTTGAACGCAATCCGCATGGCCAGAGATTAAACGCGCAAAATTCGTTTGGCAATCTGTCGAGTGGGTGTGGTCAGTTGCAGGTTGTCCGTTGTGGGACGTTGAGACTGCGCTGGGCGCTCACACGCTCGAACACAACGGAGCACGGACAACCAACAACGCGCAAACGCGCTCTTTGCTTGCCACCGCCGTGTTCTTCCCGTAATCTGCGCCGCAAGTCAATCCTATGAACAGAGGGCCGCGTTTCAAATTGTTCCTCATGATGGTGCTGGAAATCGCTATCTGGGGCGCCTGGCAAGTTCAGATCTTTAACTACATGCCGATGCTCAAGTTTGAGCAATGGCAACAGAACCTGGCGGGCAGCATGTTCGGCATCGCCTCGGTCGTCGGCATCTTCTTCAGCAATCAGTTCGCGGACCGGAATTTCTCCGCCGAAAAATTTCTCGCGTTCAGCCACCTCGTCGGAGGATTGGCCTTGATCGGCGCGGCGTTCGCGAAGGAGTTCACCCCGTTCTTTCTCTGCTTTCTGCTTTACGGGCTTTTTTACGTTCCGACGATTTCGGTGACCAACGCCGTTGCGTTCGCCCACCTCAAGGACCCGGCCAGAGACTTCGGACTTGTCCGCATGGGCGGGACAGTCGGTTGGATTGTCGTGTCGTGGCCGCTGATCTTCCTTTTGAGCGCGAATTCCACGGTGACGGAGATGCGCTGGATTTTTCTTGTTGCTGCCATCATCTCGTTTGCGTTGGCAGCGTTCAGCCTCACGTTACCACACACGCCTCCCAAGAAAGCAGGTGAAGGCGCTGCCGAAAGCCTGGCTTGGTTGGAAGCGGTGAAGTTGCTCGGCGTGCCGTACGTGCTGATCCTCTTTATCGTCACTCTCATCGACTCAACGATTCACAACGGCTACTTTGTGTTGATCGGCGGTTTCCTGAGGAACGCGATCAAAATTCCCGACAACTGGATCAATGCGATCACGACCATCGGCCAGGTCGCGGAGATCGTAACGATGGTGATTCTTGGCGGTGTGCTGAAGAAGATCGGCTGGAAATGGACGATGCTCCTCGGCATTCTTGGCCATTGTCTGCGCTTTGCGACTTTCGCGTTCTTCGACAAACCAGAGTATCAGGGACTGATCGTCGCCGTGCAAGTGCTTCACGGCATCTGCTACGCCTTTTTCTTCGCGACGCTCTACATTTTCGTGGACGCCGTTTTTCCGAAGGATATCCGCACGAGCGCGCAGGGGCTGTTCAATTTGTTGGTGCTTGGTGCGGGGTTGGTGATCGCAAATTTCTGGTTCGGGTCGCTCAAAGCGCAGTGGACCGATGTCGACGGCGTGGTGAACTATCACAAGTTGTTCCTCGTACCCACCGGGCTCGCCGTGGGTGCGATGCTCCTGCTCCTCTTGTTTTTCAAGCCACCGACTGCGCGTCCGCAAGAGACGGGCGCGTCCGAGTCGGCCCGTTAAAGGGCGTGTTTCGCCTTCTGAAAAGTTTCGCTGGATCGTCGCGAAACGAATCAACTCCCGCAGGCTTATTTCTGCCCGCGTTCTTCTTCGTTCAATGGCCTGGCCTGATACTCCTCGATGAGTTCCTTGATGCGGCGAGCGTCCGCTTTGCGGTGGCCGTGGCTGGTCAATGGGTCCGTCCCGCCCGAAGACTCGATCAGAATGTCCGACCAGATCAGTCCGGTTTTTACATGAACCGAGGCGATCTTTTGAACGCTGATGCTGATTTCATCCCGGCTGAACCATGATCGTTTGCGCCGTAACACGGCCTTTTCACTGACTTCGATGACCGTGGGAAAGAGAAAATTGCCTTTTGTCCACCGGCTGGCCTGAAATGCTTCCATAGTCCTCCTTCGATCTATGAGCTTTTTTCACCAGGCAGGCAAACGAATTTTCTGTGGGAGCAAAAAAGCCCGCCGAAAATCGGCGGGCAGGGTTGGAAATTGGTTGCGGGGGCAGGATTTGAACCTGCGGCCTTCAGGTTATGAGCCTGACGAGCTACCGGGCTGCTCCACCCCGCGATCCAAGCAACACCTTAATAATGGCCTCACCCTGTCATTGTGCAAGCCCTATTATTTCATTTCCTGCCCGGCATCCCGGCAATCACCGCGCAAAGGCGAACTCGCTTTATCCGTAATAAGGCCGCAGCGAGGGCGGCAGTTTCCCTGTCTTCAGCATCTGTTCAATCAACCGGTCTTCGAGCTCGATGTTGTTTTCCAGTTTCACAATCCGGCCGGCCTCCAGCGCGGCAATCGGCACTCCGTCACGCAGGAGAATGCGGTTCGCGGCGATGGCCGTTATCCGCGGACCGGGCGTGAGGATACCGACCAGATTCAACGGGTCAGCCGCGCTCAGCGCAATCAACTCTCCGGCCGGTTTTGTTTTCCGAATGGAACGCAACAGGCCGACGGCTTCAGGCAAAGCGAACTGTTCGCCGCTTACGCTGCTCGCAAAATGTCCGCCCCGAATTTCCCCCCGCGCTTCAAGCCGACGATAAACGCGTCCCAACTCGAACCACGAAACCCTCAACGATTCCCTTTCCAGCAACCGGCGGAATACGATCCCGTAACGACGCAGCAAAACGCCCGCGTAAGTCTCGATGGCCTTCTCCCTCGTAGCGGACGACGTGAGGAGGCTCGCATTTTCATCCCGCGTTCCGCGTTCCGCCTTCCGCGTTAATCCGGGCTGGGCGGGGTTGGATTCCGTCGTTCGCAGCAACGACCATCGCCCGGCAAATTCAACGCTCGTCACCGTTCTGTGCCTCCGCTTGTGCTCGACATCAGTGAACCGCTCCCGTTTTTCCGAAGGAATCAGCAACGCTCGCAAACCTTCGAAACTGTCGGCGGTCACCCACGCCTGCGCCGCCAGTTCACCCAGCGCCTGCTCGACCCGCGAGGGCAGCAGACCGGTCTGCCGAACGATTTCTTTAAAAAACAAAGCGCCGGCTTGCGACAGCGTTTTCAACACCTGCTCCGTGTCGGGCAACAGTTCCGGCGGCCCCTTCGCGGCGGACAATTCACGCCAATCCACCAGGTTTTCGCGCGCGAAGAGGGATACCGGGCTTGACCGCAGCGGGGTGAACGCTCGAGCCTTCTGGTTTTGCGGAGGCACCAAACGTCCCCAACCGATCCTCCCGGTGAAGCAAAGGCGATCGAGCCATTGCGGTGCGTATTCTTTCACCCGGAGGGCGAGCACGTCCGGCTCCCACGCCGCGGCGGGCAACTCATAGCCGTCGAGCAATTCGAGCACCGCCTCAACTCCCTCCGGTCCTTCGGCGCGATGCCCGGCATCAACGCGTTGCCACGCGAGCAGGAAGCGTTGAAAATCCGCCGGGGATACCGGCTGAATCTCCGCGCGCAGCCGGTTGATCGTCAGCCGATGAATCCGGGCCAGCAGCCGCCGGTCGCACCATTCGAGTTCTGTTGCGCTCGGATGAAAACGTCCGCGTAGAACGAAGCCCTCTGCTTCCAAAGCCAACAACGCGGCGTCGATATCCGTTTGCGACAACAGGAAGAACTCGGCCAGGGCGCGCGCGGTGGCGGGCCCGACAACCTCCATTCGCCCGCGGACCAATTCGCGGATCGCTTCGTGGCGTTCCCATGGCCGCTTCAACTCCGGCTCTGGCGGAACAATCGGCGGCTCAACGGACGAATCCTGATAAACAGCTTGAAGCATTGGCAGCCGCTCCGCAGCAATCCAAAATTCCCCTGGCCGCCGGCGTGAGGGTGCGATTGAATTTTCCGAAACAGAGTCCGCCTCCTCACGTCGGCGGCTGCGTTCGGCCGTCAAACGTCCGACCCGTTTCTCCCCCATGAGCGATTCAAGCAGCGCACCGCTGGCGTGGCGCGGGCTTCCAGTCAGCGGGTTGGGCGGGCTTCCCTGCTCGCTTTCGGGATTCACGGCAAGGACGTCGTGTGAACTCGCAGGCAGGGATGCCTGCGCTACAGTGCGCTGCACTTCTGCTTCCGTCATCACGCCCAGGAGCAACAGCGCCTCGTGCAGTTCATCGGCATTCCCGGCCCGCGGCCACGCTTCCTCACCCACCCGTTCGATGGCCGTCGCGTCGAGAATGCCAAGTTCGCGATCCGCGGAGGAACTGCCCGCGCGTCGGGTGTAAACCGCTTGTGTCCGCCGTTCTTCCAGCGGCGCGTTGTCCAGAAACGCATAGGGCTTTGCGTTAAGGATCTCGTGCGCCAGCGGCGATGGTTCCGGCAAATCACGCGCGATGCATTCAATCGCGCCGCCTTCAATCCGCTTGAGCAGCCCAACCAACCCGTCAATGTCCATCGCCTCCGTCAAACAATCTTCAATCGTCTGCCGAACGAGTGGATGCTCCGGGATTTCGCGGTCGCCTGCGATGTTTTCGAGACAGGCGAGTTGATCGGGAAACACACTCGCGATGAGGTCCTCAGCCTCCATGCGTTGCAGCGGCGCGGGTATTTTGCGTCCGCCCCGTTGGCGAGGGAGGGCCAGAGCGCGCGCCGCGTTCCAGCGCCAGCGGACAGGAAACATCGGCGCGTCCAACAGCGCCTGCACCAGAAGGTCGCGGACCGTCTGGCTGTTGAGATAACGAAAGACCTCCTCGAGCGGAAAGGAATGTTGCGTGCCGAGCGAGAGAACAATTGCGTCGTCCGTCGCCGCTGCCTGTAATTCGAAATTAAACGAGCGGCAAAACCGTTTGCGCAATGCCAGTCCCCAGGCACGGTTCATCCGGATGCCGAACGGGGCGTGGATGACCAGTTGCATTCCGCCAGACTCGTCGAAGAACCGTTCCATCACGATTTTCTTTTGCGAAGGAATGACCCCGAGCGTCTGGAAAGTCGCGCTGAAGTAATCAGCGAGCTGGCGCGCGCCGGATTCTGAAAGACCGGTCTCTGCCGTGACCCAGTCCGCAACAGCCTGGTCCTCCCTCTCCTTTTCGGAAAGGGAGTGGGCCGGGGTGAGGGTTTGCTGCGCCTCGATTATTTTCCTCTCCAGCGCTGTGCGCAATTCGGACACCGCACTCGACAACTCTCGCGTTCGCCCCGGCGCTTCGCCCAGCCAGAACGGGATGCCGGGCGGCTGGCCGTGAGCGTCTTCAACGCGAACCGTGCCGGAGTTGATTCCCAGAATCCTCCACGACGCGTTGCCGAGCTGGAAAACATCGCCGGCCATGCTTTCGATGGCAAAGTCT
Organism: Verrucomicrobiota bacterium; assembly: GCA_003218935.1. GTDB lineage: Bacteria > Verrucomicrobiota > Verrucomicrobiia > Limisphaerales > AV2 > AV2. The sequence continues at coordinate 3,136 of QHPA01000179.1, read as the reverse complement.
TCGTTTACCGTTCCGAGGAATGTCTCGCTCGGCTCAAGCACGACACGATAATCCGCGTTGTCCGGGATCGCGCCGCCGGAAGTCAGCGCAACCAGCCGCGCGCCACGCCGCCCGCGCACGCGCTGGTTCACTGCGTCGTAATGAATCAATGCGCCGCGGCGGCCGCGCTTCGTGCTGAATCCTTCCGCCAGCATCCTGAGCACGTCGTCAAATTCCTGCCGCGTCAGATTGCGGTACGGATACGCGGACCGCACCAGGTCGAAGAGCTTTTGTTCCTGCCAATCTTCGCAGGCCACGCAGGCGACGATTTGTTGGGCCAGAAGATCGAGGGGTTTCTCCGGGATCCGCAGGCAGTCCAGTTCGCCGTTGCGCACGCAACGGAGCGCGGCGAGGCACTCGACCAGTTCATCGCGACTCAGCGGAAACAGTCGGCCCTTCGGCAATCCGCCGCGTTTGTGCTCGGCGCGGCCAACGCGCTGCAGCAGAGTTGCAATCGAACGAGTTGACCCCAGTTGGCAGACCAGATCAACCGCCCCGATGTCAATGCCCAGTTCCAGCGACGCCGTGGCGACCAGCGCTTTCAGTTCGCCGCGTTTCAGACGGTTTTCCGCGTCGAGCCGCAACCTGGCCGAAAGACTTCCATGGTGCGAAGTGACCTTGTCTACGCCGAGGCGCTCGCAGAGGTGACGTGTGACGCGTTCGGCCAGCCGACGCGTGTTCACAAAGACCAGTGTCGTCCGATGCGCCTCGATCAAATCGGCCAGCCGGCCATAAACCTCCGCCCAGACCTCATTCGACATCACGGCTTCGAGCGGCGAACCCGGCAGTTCAATCGCCACGTCCATTTTGCGGGAATGTCCCATATCAACAATGGCGCAACGCGGATTGCCCCCTTCGTCCAGACCGCGCGTGCCGACCAAAAACCGCGCCACCTCCTCGATCGGTTTCTGCGTCGCGGACAAACCGATGCGTTGCAGCGGCGCTTTCGCGAGGGCTTGCAACCGTTCCATGCTCAGCGCCAGGTGCGAACCGCGCCGGTTGCCGACCACCGCGTGAATTTCATCGACAATCAGCGTGCGCGCCGCGGCCAGCATCTTGCGGCCCGATTGCGAAGTGAGCAGCAGGTAGAACGACTCCGGCGTGGTGACCAGAATGTGCGGCGGCTTTTTGGCGATCGCCTGTCGTTTCGCAGCCGGCGTGTCGCCGGTGCGGACCTCCGCGCGCACTTCAATGTCGCGCCCCTCGCCCGCGCGCAGCGCCGCGCGAATCCCGGACAATGGTTCCTCCAGATTTTTGTGAATGTCGTTGCTGAGGGCCTTGAGGGGCGACACGTAAACGACGCGTGTCTCGTTCGGGAGCGTCCCGGCCAGCCCCTCGCGGAAGAGTCCGTCCAGCGACGCCAAAAACGCGGCCAAGGTTTTGCCCGAACCGGTCGGCGCGGCGATCAAGGTGTGTCCGCCCGATTGGATCGCCGGCCACCCGCGCTCCTGGGGCTCGGTCGGCGATCCGAATTTCTCCTCGAACCACTGCGCCACGAGGGGATGGAACTGAAACGGCTGCATCGGTTCGAACAGCTTAAATCACTTTGCGGTAATTTCAGCCAAAATCTGGTAGTGTTCTGATTGGGGTGTAGCGGCGCTGTGTGAGCGTGTATCTGTTTGGCGCTCTTTGGACGTAGCGCAGGTTTCCAAACCTGCCGTATCGCCGATTTCCAATCGGCAGAGCCGTCGCCAGTTCCGCGGCTTTGGAGGCGGCGAAGCGTTTGCGGGTTTAGAAACCCGCGATACGTGAGCGCCGTCTCGGGGGTCATAGACCGCCGCTGCAATTCAGAGTTTGAGATTCGGACGCTACAAAAAATCTCGGCCACCGGCTCCAACTCAACGCAATGTTGTAGACACTGACGTGAGGAGGCGGATAGAAATGGCGATCAGGACGGTCCACCTCTCACGTCTGTGGCTACGGAGCTTACAAAAAAATCCAGGCTACGTTCCGACCGCCTTCTTGATTTCCCGCAACTTCTGGAACTCCGGTTTGCTCGTGTAATACTTGTCGAGCGGGTAGCAGCCGCTGATGAGGCCGTTGCGAGGGGCGGTGGTGCAATCGCTGAACGTGCGGCAGATGGATTTCTTTTCCAACGTGCCCTTCTCCACAGCGTCCGCGATAATCGTGGGATAGGCCAGCGTCATGCGGCCCAGGCCGATCAGGTCCGTCCAGCCGTTGCGGACCACGAATTGTGCAACGTGCGGCAGGTATTCTTGCAAGTAACTGTAGGCGGAGCCCACGATTATCAGATTGCGTTGCGTTGAAACGTTGAAACGTTGAAACGTTGAATCGGCCGTTTGCATTCCCGGTTCAACGTTGGAACGGTTCAACGATTCAACGTGGGCCTTGAGTTGCCGCACTACGTTGATCTGGCGCGCCACGCCCACCAGCGGATCTTCCGGCGGCTGATAGCCATCACTCGGCGGATAGGCTGCTGGCCGCTGAATGTGCGGATTGTAGTAGGGCGAACCGGCGCTGAGATTGAGGATTTTCACGCCGAGTTGCGCGCCGAGTTCCGCAAACTGAAATGTCTCGGTCAAATCGTATTCGACCGGATTGTTCCGGTTGACGCCAAAACCGTGGCGATACGGAAGACAATGCGAAAAATCCTCGGGAATTCCCGGTCCAAGCTTGCCCGGCTGCGACAGCGTCGGATCGGGCTTGAAGGGCACGAAATCGAAAGCGCTGAGCCGCACGCCGATCTCGATATTGTTCCCGCTCGCCCGAATTCCCTCGATGATTTCGCGGAGGACACGAGTTCGGTTCTCGAAACTGCCGCCGTACTTGCCGGGCCGTGTGCGCGCGCTGAGAAACTCGTGCAGCAAATAGCCGTGGCAGTGCTTGATATCGACGAAGTCTGCGCCGACATCCGCCGCAATCCTTGCCGCGCGGACGTAGTCCTGAATCAGTTGCTCGATCTCGCCATCCGTCCAAACCTGCGCGTCACTGGTCACGTTGAATTTTCTGTCGAGGATCGGATGCCGGTACGCCACGCGCGGCTCCAGGCGGAACTTGTCGTTCGGTTTGCAGAAGCGACCCGAATGCGTGAGTTGAAGACCAATGACCAGGTCGTCGGTGTTGTCGCAGCGTTCCT
>QHPA01000478.1 GCA_003218935.1 Verrucomicrobiota bacterium | reverse complement strand
CGCCGACGCATCGCGCGTCTGGCCGCCTCGACCGCTGCGCATTCGGCGTCAGCCTGTTTGACGTGTTCCGCTTCTTGCGGTTCGGTTTGCGACAGCACCCTGGTCCAGTCGATGTCCGGATGAGGCGTGAAGATCAGGCGATAGTAATAGGAATCGCACCGATTGCGCGCGCAGTAGCCCTGTCGCAGCCGCGCGACTCTGGGGTTGGCTTCACCGGCCTCGGCCGGTTTCGACAACGCGAGCAGTTCTTCGCCGGTGACCTGAATGCCGCATTGAACGCATTCGCCGGACCAGGCACCGCGCAACACTTCCCGGAGTTTGTCCGGCGCGGTCGCGGACTGCTCCAGGACCTCCGCCAGCGTCAGACTGAATTGGCCCAGACGCTGAAGGTGCTGCGAGCGGACATGAACCGGCTCGGACGACATTGAGTTGGACTCGAGGCTTAATACCGCGTGAAGGGTCCCTGGTCTGCGGGCTTATACCACATCCAGTTCTTGGTTTCCTCGAAGGGATAATAGGGATCGGTGCAAAGAGATTTGGTGAAATTGAAGAACGCAACGTGTCGCTCCAAAAACAGGATGGGTGAACAGAAAAGTCCCGGGGCCAGCCGCGGATCGAGGAACTCCGTCTTGCTGCGGTTGCGATGCCACTGATACCAGCGGGGGCGGAAGTGTTCCGGAATGTGGTGGCAAACCTGTGGCACAGCGGGAGGCTCATACATCAGGATGAATCGGGCAGGATCGGGAACCCAGGCTTCCGGTTTATTACTGATCGTGCCGGCGATCGGTTTTTGGGTAAAGGGCAGCTTTAGCCCCACCGGTGAACCGACGTTGAACTCGTAACTGAATCCCCGCGTCTGCCAACAGGAGGGCAGGAGTGTGGTCTGCGGATGTATCGGACAATCCTCGCTGATTTTGCCCTTGTCCAACGGGCATCGAAAAACTTCGGACCGTCCCAGGTAATGATACAGTTTACGCTGCACCGCCGTGCCGTGATTCGTGGTCAAACAGCCGGGCAGCGCATCGCGCCCGCCGGAAATGGGAATCATCCTCGATCCGTGGTCATCCCAGTACATCTTTGTGGACAACCCTATCTGCCGCAGGTTGTTGAGGCATTGGATCTCCCTGGCTCGTTCTTTGCCTTGGGCCAGCGAGGGCAGGAGCATGCTGGCCAGGATGGTGATGATCGCGATCACCACCAGAAGTTCAATCAAAGTGAAACCGATTTGTCGTTAACCGCATTACTCGTGCCGGATTCGCGCGAGTCGGCAAATATGTCTGCGATAGCAAAGCGCATTATAAAAGACACACACGTGTTAATGCAACTCACTCGATCCGGGGGCAGCGTCCAGATTTGGTTGTAGCGTCGGCGCTGTGCGCCGATTCATCGAGCCATAGGCTCGACTCTACATCAAATCAGGACAACTGCCGATCTGGGGTTTCTGCAGCCGTTTAATTTCCCGCGAACGCCAGATCACATAAATCACCGGATAAATGAGCAGTTCAAGGATGGCAGAGGTCACGACACCGCCGATCATCGGCGCGGCGATGCGTTTCATCACATCCGCGCCGGCTTGCGTCACCGGCGACCACATGATCGGCAGCAGGCCAAAGAGAATCGCGCAGACGGTCATGATCTTCGGCCGGATGCGTTGCACCGCGCCTTCAATCACGGCTCCCTGCAAATCACCCATCGTGTTCATTCGACCGAGTGAACGGAATTTTTCCCAGGCATGATCGAGGTAGAGGAGCATGACGACGCCGGTCTCGGCGTCGAGGCCAGCCAGCGCGATGATCCCCACCCAGACCGCCGTGCTGAGATTGTAGCCGAGCAGATACAGCAGCCAGAACGCGCCGACGAGCGAGAAGGGCACCGCCAGCAGTACAATGGCGATTTTCACCACTGATTTCGTGTTCAGGTAGAGGAGGACAATGATGATGAGCAGCGTGAACGGAAACAGGAGCAGGAACCGTTTGAATGCGCGCTGCTGATACTCGAACTGTCCCGCCCACTGGACGTAATAGCCGGGCGGGAACTTGACCATTTCGTTGATCCGCTGGTTGGCGGCGCGGACGTACCCTTCGATGTCGTCGGTGGTGATGTCCACGAAGACGAAGCCGACGAGTTGACCGCTCTCGTTGCGGATGGACGGCGGACCGGTCTTGTAGCTGATGTCCGCCAGCATGGAGATCGGCACTTGTGCCCCCATGACGCTTGCGGTTTCCCCGTTTCCATTTTCGGAACCGGCGTTGACGGTCGCGGAGTTTTGCGGGCCGGCGGGCGTCGCGACGAGCACACGCTTGAGCGCATCGAGGTCTTCGCGGAAATCACGCGCGTAACGCACCGCGATGGGGTAACGCTCGCGTCCCTCGACCGTCGTAGAAATCGTTTTGCCGCCGATGGCGGTTTCGATGATGTCGTTAACGTCCCCCACGGTCAGCCCGTAGCGCGCGGCGGCCTGGCGATTTACTTTGAAGTCGAGAAAGTAGCCGCCAGTGGTGCGCTCGGCAAACACACTGCGGGTGTCAGGAAAATCCGAGAGGGCTTTTTCGATCTGCACTCCGACGTCCTGGATCACGCCGAGGTCGGGGCCGAAAACTTTGATCCCGAGGATGGAACGGAATCCCGTCGTCAGCATCTCGGTCCGCGTCTGGATCGGCATCCAGAAGATATTGGCCATGCCGGGCGTCTTGAGCTTTTGGTTCATCCCGGCGACGATTTTTTCCCACGTCATGCCGGGCCGCCACTGTTCGTGCGACTTGAGCGTGACCACCGTTTCGAACATCGAGAGCGGCGCGGGATCGGTCGGTGTCTCCGACTGACCGGCTTTGCCGAAAACGGTTTCCACTTCGGGAATCTGCCGCAGCAAACGATCCTGGATTTGGAGGATTTTGGTTGCTTCGCCGATGGACATCCCGGGCACCGCCGTCGGCATGAAAAGGATGGTGCCTTCGTTCAGCGGAGGCATGAACTCCTTGCCCAAATTTTGAAAAGGAAAGAGCGGGTCGAGATACTTCTCGCTGAAGCTCGCGAGCGCGGTGGTCCCCGATTTTTGCAAACGATCGGTCACGGTTGCACGCCACGGATAAAATACCCAAGCGACTACAAGACAGCCTCCGATCAGCGTCAGCCAGCGGAAGCGCAGCACGAAATGGACGAACGGCTGATAAGCCCAGATCAGGAACCGGTTCAGCGGGTTCTTGGCCTCCGGCGTGATTTTGCCGCGAATCAACAGGACCATCAACACCGGGACGAGGGTCACGCCGAGCAGCGAAGCGAACAACATTGAGAACGTTTTGGTGAACGCGAGCGGCTTGAACAGCCGGCCCTCCTGGGCCTCCAGCGAAAACACCGGGATGAAACTCACGGTGATGACCAGCAAGGAAAAAAAGAGCGGGCGGCCGACGCTCTTCGCCGCTTCAATGATGACCTGCACTCGCTCCGCCGGCGTGGGATCACGCCCTTTCCCGTCGCGAAAGTGCTCCAGATATTTGTGCGCGTTCTCCACCATGATGATGGCCGCGTCCACCATCGCGCCGATGGCTATGGCGATGCCGCCCAAAGACATGATGTTTGAGGTCAGTCCGAGCCGATACATCGGCACGAAGGAAAGGATGATCGCAATCGGCAGCGTGATGATGGCCACCAGGCCGGAACGGATGTGCCAGAGGAAAACCAGGCAGACCAGCGCCACGACGATGCTTTCTTCAATCAGCTTTTCCCGGAGCGTGGCGATGGAACGCTTGATGAGGTCGCTGCGGTCGTAAGTCGTCACCACGCGATAGCCACCTGGCAATGACCATTCCGTCGGCCGTGGTTTGGTTTTCCGCCAAAACCACTTTTTCTGCTTTTGCCTGCCGCTGAGTTCATCGAGC
>QHPA01000477.1 GCA_003218935.1 Verrucomicrobiota bacterium | reverse complement strand
CTCAATCACATCCAGATGGCCGTTGGTCAATGGGTCGAAGCTCCCCGGATAAATCGCCGTTCGCATGCCGGTAATTTAGCAGGCGATCAACGGATTCCCATCGAAAAAGCGGATTCAGCCATGGGACCGGGCGCCGGTCGGCGCGATCATATCGGTCCCGGCGTGGCTCTGGTCGCGGTTAAAATGGCGGTGTCGTACGCTTGCATTTCGGTGTCCATCTGTCGCCACTGAACTTCATAGATTTTCACCGCGTCACGAAAGCCCTTGATCTCTTGCGGCGGAAGTTCGATGCAGCTGGAAGCCAGTTCCTGATCCAGCCGCCGGATCTCCCGATAGGTCGTGTCGCTGATGATAATGCGGCCTCGGCCCGAAAAACCCTCCAGTCGGCTGGCCAGATTCACTTCTCGGCCCAGCACAGTATAATTGAGATTCTCCTCTGAACCCATCAGTCCGACGGTCACGGTGCCCGTGGTGATTCCCGAACCCAACGCCAGGAGCCTGAGCACCGGATAGGGCGGCTGCCCGGCTGCCAGTCTCGCCACATTGTCCTGTTCGCGACGTTTGTTTTCGGCGGCGCGTTGGAGATTGAGATCGTAAATGGCCCGCTGTGCATCGATGGCCGCGCGCACGCACTGCAACGCGTGCCGGTCGTTTGGAATCGGCGCGCCCCAAAAGGCCAGGACACAATCGCCAATGTATTTGTCGAATGTGCCGTTGTGCCGTTTGATCGTGTCGGCGATCAGGCTCAAATAAAGACTGACCGTGCCCAGCAGCTCGGCGGCTTGTTGATCCAGGTAAGCCTCGGCAACCGCAGGCGGCAGCAAGTGCTCGTGGATATAGGCCTCGGCCTGGGCCTGAATTTCATCCGTCATCCGCGTGAACCCGCGGATGTCCGCAAAGTAAATCGTCGCCTTGCGCCGCGCGCCGCCGAGTGAAATTTGTTCGGCCTTCAGCAGTTCGTTGACGACATTTGGTGAAACGACTTTCGAAAAAACCGATTTTACTCTCTGACGCTCCTTGTGCTCGACCACGACGCGGTAGGCGACTATGCAAACGTGGGTCATCAGCGCTGCGCATCCCACAGGCAAAATGAAAGGCACCCAGTAACGATACTGCACGAAGAGAAAAAGGCTTATTCCGGCATAAACCACAGTAGCGAGGATGACCGACAAGGACGCCAACACCGCGCGCGATTTCCAGGTCAGCAGCGATGAAATCGTGCCCATCAGCAGGATCAACAACAGTTCCGTCAGGTACGAACTCCTTCGAATAAATTGTCCTGTAATCACGGAGTTTGCGACGTTCCAATGTTTGCTGACGAGGTAGGTTTGTTTGGAAAGCGGCGTAGCGCCCACATCCGAAATATTGTTGCCTGACCCAAGGGAGCCGACGACGACTATTTTGTTCCGCCAGACCGGAGGGATGTTCGTTTTTCCGTTGTCGCGAGCGATATCCCGCTGGAGAATCGATTCGAAGCTGTCTCTCAAAATCCGGCTGTCGTTCCAGGTCAAACACCAATGGATATAAAAGTATCCATTTCGATCCACTGGAATGGTTCGCTCGACGCCGCGATCTCCTTGCAAGATGATTCTTCCCGGCAGCGTGACCGCCTTCGAAAGATCTACATTCAACACCCGGGCCGCCAGCACAATCCCCATGTGCCAAAAACGACCATGCGCGGGATCGTCGTAGTAAGCCTTCGCGCGACGCAGAACGCCGTCGGAATCAACATCGCTGGTAATATGACCGACCATCCAGGCGTTGGTGCGAAACTTGTCGGCTGGCAGCAATACGCGCCATTGGTCCCCCATCTTTTCATCCATCACCGCCAGAACAACGTTGCTCGCCCTGCGTGATTGCCACGCAAAAAAATCGTCCGAATTGAATGTGGTCTCTCCGAGCGTGACTGCGGTGTCAGGTGAAGGGGGATGTAACTCGCGAAAGAGAATATCAAAACCAACCGCCTTGGCTCCCTGAGCCGACAGCTCTCCGATCAAACGCCCGTAAAGTTGGCGCGGCCACGGCCAACTGAACTGGAAGTTGTCGTTGATCGCCTTGAGGCTGTCGTCGTCGATAAATACAGCTCCGAGATTGGTTGCGACCTGGGAAGCGGAAGAAACGGCCCGTCGCATCCTCCAGTCGTACGTCATCCATTCCAGCCGCTGGAACATATCGAACCTCGGGAAAAACCGCGGCAGCGCCTGGGCCAGGCAAACCAGCACCATCACCACCGCGGCGATGAGTATCGGTATGTTCCGGGTGAAACTGGACTTGAAGTGGGGCTTCAACTCCTTTGGGCAATAACAAAAAACCCAGCGCAACACAAGGCTGCGTTGGGTCTGAATCTTGCGCGCTAACGAGCTATTGACGGATTGAGCTGTTCTCGCCTGTCAGCGGAGAAATGAAAATCCGGATCGGCTCCGCAACCTTCAACTCAGCCACCGGCGCGCCGCCGGAGCGCACGTCATTGATTTCAGGTACCAC
>QHPA01000178.1 GCA_003218935.1 Verrucomicrobiota bacterium | reverse complement strand
GCGTTAATTAACTCTCGCAGGCCCACGCAGGCGGATTCTTCAACCGGAACAAAGTTTCGCCCGCTTTGGGCACGAGCAGGATTCCTTCGTCCTCGCAGTTCGCGAAGTCTTCGACGCGGATGCTGTCCGGGCGGCGGTACCCCAGATTGATTCGTTTGCACATCTCGGGTGGAATCTGCGTGGCGAGTGTCACGCGCGCGCGCGGCTTTTCCACTCCGTTTTCAAACGTCCCCAAGCCGTAAACATGCGCGCAGTGCGCCAGCACGCCCCACGGGTGATGCTTGAATTTGTCCCACTGCTTGAGGAAGTAGTCGCGGCAATGGTAACCGACCGCCTCGATCACCTTGCCATGCGCGACGCAAACTTCTGAAATGTGCGGCGCATAAATAATGAGTTCGCCGCCATCGGCCAGCACGGGCTCGAGTTTGTACATGCACTTGCCGCCGGTCCAAACCTCGTCATACATTTTCGGCGCGCAAGAGAGGATCGTATCGAACGGTTTCTCCTCGTAAACGATGTGACGTTGCCGCGACAAATCGCTCGCGCCGTCCCACGCGCTTTCCGGCGCAGCGGCGAACAATCCGGCCAGTCCTTGTTCCTCCACCACCATGCAAAAACAGAGCTTGGGCACGGTGACCATCGAGCCGGCGCGGTCAACAATGCGGCGGACGGGCGTCCATTTGTTGCCGATGATTTTCGGCGTGGTGATGACCGCGCCGAGCCAGTGGAAGAAATTCAGAATCTCCGGACCGGCGATACCCGGAAACAGATACTTGTTGCCGCCCGAAAACCCGACGACTTCATGCGGAAAGACCGGACCGATGATGATAATCTGGTCGTAATCGAACACCATCCGGTTCACGTCCACCGGCACGTCCATTGCGAACAGGCCGTTGGACAGCCTGCTGATTTCGCCGGCCGGGATGACGCCAACGCGTTTGAGCGCGGAAGCGTCGTTCCAGGTGTGGTTGAAAAAACGGATGCGACGATACGTTTCCGCACGTTCCGACTCGGAAATCTCCAACCGCCGGCAGATGGCCGCCTCGCTCATCGGCTGGTGCGTGCCGAGCGCTAATCTTTGGCGGGGCAGGCTTGAGCCACCACATCGGCAACCTGTTCACGGTTGAGACCGTTGCCGGCGGAAACGGTTTTATAGACGGGAGACATTTGAATCGTTACATCGTTACATCGTTGAATCGTTACATCGTTGAATCGTTGAATCGTTGAATCGTTAAAAAGCTATACGTGTTTAAATCGTGCGGCAAAGAAATCCGCCGTCCACGCGAATGTCTGCGCCGGTGACGAAACCGCTGGCTTTCGGACTGGCCAGAAAAACGGCGGCGCCGATCAACTCCGGTGGTTCGCCAAACCGCCCCATCGGCGTGTGTCTCATGACCGCCCTGGCACGGTCCGTCGGCGTGCCGTCCGGGTTGAACAAGACCCGACGATTTTGTTCCGCCGGGAAGAAACCGGGAGTGATGGAGTTGACGCGGACGCCTTTGGGCGCCCACTCGCACGCGAGGAACTGCGTCAGGCTGAGCACCGCAGTTTTGGCGGCGGAATACGCCACGACGCGCGAAAGCGGAATGTGCGCGGAGACGCTGGCGATGTTGATGATGCTGCCTTGGCCGCGTTTGACCATCGCCGGCCCGAATTCCTGGCAGGGCAACAGCGCTCCGCCGACCAGGTTCAGATCAAAGTTGGCTCGCCAGTCCTCCAAAGCGACTTGTTCAAAGCGGCGGTCCGGACCCAGGGTTACTTTGGGATCGTTCCCGCCCGCGGCGTTCACCAGAATCGTCGGTGTGCCCAGCGACTTCTCAATTTGTTGATGGGCGGCCCGCAAACTCTCTTGCGACATCGCGTCGGCAGAGAAAAAGGCAGCCTGACCGCCCGCTTGCTTGATGTCATTCACTCTGCCCGCGCCGCGCTCCGCGTTGCGGCCCGCGACCGCGACACGCGCACCCGCTCGCGCCAATCCTCCGGCAATTGCTCCTCCCAGCGCGCCAGTGGCTCCGATCACCACCGCAACTTCGCCAGTCAGGTCAAACAGGTTCATAAATTGAGCCGCCGGGATTGTGCGTCATCGCATGAAACCGGAGAAGTGAAAAATGTTCTTAGTCTGCGGCCAGTCGTCCGTGGCCAGTCGTTGTTGAGCCTATCCGCGGCGCACGGCGTGCCCCAACGGACCATTGACCACGCACAACTGCCAAATCATCAAATTCCCCACTGGCCACGCGTCAAGCGGTGCGTTAGCTTCTGGCGTATGGTTTCGTTGCCCAAACCCGAAGTGATTCTAACCCACGAGAGTGATCTGGACGGACTGGTGTCGGGTCTCCTGTTGAGAAGACTGGCACGCACGTTGTTCGACGCGGACGTAGCGCTGCAGGCCTACCACAACCACAACTGGCGTCAGCGCAGTTTGCCGGAAAAATCGGCCTGGGTCTGCGACCTGACGTTCGAGCAACGACTGGACAGGCCGAACTGGGTGATCATTGATCATCACACGACCGACTTCTCGCCCAAATATGCACAATTGATCCATGACGTGAACAAGTCGGCTGGCCTGCTCTGCTACGAACTGTGCCAGCAACACGAACTTGGGACCGCGAAGCTCGACCGGTTGGTTCATTTAAACAACGTCGCCGACCTGTTCCTCGAAGATGACCCGGATTTTATCCTCGCCAGCGACTATGCGAATCTGGTCAAGACGTATCAATTCTGGAACCTCGCAGCCTTGATCGAGGGCAATCCCGAGAAGCTGCTCGACCATCCGCTGCTCGAAGTGATGGAAGTGAAGCGGCGCATTGAAGATCCCATTGGCTTCACCTGGAGCAGGTCAAATATCACTGAACTCGGCCCTGCCGTCGGCCTGGTCAACACGGTCATTGGCAATACGAATCAAATCGTTCATCAACTGTTCGAACAGCGCGCAACTTCCTATCCGGTTCTTATCACGCTGTTCCGCCGCGGCAACGGAATGATTCTGGTGAGCCTGCGCAGTCGCAACGGCGAAGCGTTGAAAGTCGCTGAAAAACTCCAGGGCGGCGGCCACGCGAATGCGTGCGGCGCCATCCTTCCCCGCTCCATTCAAAACATCCCGGACGCAATCACGTATCTGCGGCAGATCCTCAACCCTTCGCCATCCAAAGGCGCGCCGCTGAACAACCTGGAAAGCTTGTTCGACGCCATTGAACTGGCGAAAAAGTAACACCGCTTTTCGGCGTTGCTCCGGCCTCGACCCGTCCATTAGCATCGAGCCACCATATGCCTGCACGGCTTTCAGCACCGAACGCGCCCGCCGCGACCGACAACACTTCACCGCGCGCTGACGGTCGGCGTCCGGACCAATTGCGTCCGATTCGATTTCAGAATCACATCGCGCCTTACGCCAGCGGCTCAACGTTGATTGAATGGGGCGACACGCGGGTCATTTGTGGCGTCACCATCGAAGATACTGTCCCGCGCTGGATGAAGGAACAGAATGTCTCGGGCGGCTGGATCACGGCCGAGTATTCGATGCTCCCGTACTCGACGCCGCAACGCAAACAGCGGGACATCTCGAAGGGGAAAATCGACGGACGCTCGCAGGAAATTCAGCGCTTGATTGGCCGAACAATACGCGCGGCGGTGGACCTGGAAAAACTCGGGCCCCGCACCATCTGGGTGGACTGCGACGTCTTGCAAGCCGATGGCGGCACGCGCACGGCGGCCATCACCGGCAGCTATGTCGCGCTTTGCCTGGCCGTCAGAAGACTATTGGCGGATCAGAAGCTGCACGAGAACCCGTTGCTCAAAGCCGTCGCCGCGGTCAGCGTCGGCATCGTGAACCAGCAGGTGTCGCTCGACCTTTGCTACATCGAAGACGCGGCGGCGCAAGTGGACATGAACATCGTCATGACCGAAGCTGGCGAATTCATCGAGCTTCAAGGCACTGGTGAGGAAGCGACGTTCAACGAGGGGCAGCTTGGCGCGATGCTGGCCTATGGCAAAGCGGGTATTCAGCAGCTTTTCCGAGTTCAAAAAGCCGCTTTGTCAGCGACCGGCAATGACCGGTGATAACAACGGAAGAGTTTTGTGCCCAACGAATTCCGCGGTTTGGCAAATCTCCGTGAGGACATCCGCTGAGGCGGAAGTCGCCATGGCAGCGCTTCTGGAAAGCCTGTTCGGAGAACCCCCTGCGGTTTACGTTGACGCGGAAACGCGAACAATCGCGCTTTCGATCTATTGCGAGGAGCTGCCTTGTCCTGAAGCTGAGATACGCTTTCGGCTGCGCACCAGCTTGAGATGGATCCGCGAGCATGGCCTGAAGATGGATGCGGGCAGAGTCGCGATTATAAAAATCCGCCGTCAGGACTGGGCCGAGTCGTGGAAAAAACACTTCCAGCCACTGGAATTTGGTCAGGCACTGCTGGTGAAGCCAAGCTGGAGCCAATGTAAACCACGAGCAGGTCAAGGCGTTGTAGTGCTTGATCCGGGTTTGAGTTTCGGCACCGGACAACATCCGACAACGGCATTTTGCCTGGAACAACTGGTGGCCTGCCGACAAAAAGGACAGATGCAATCCCTTCTGGACATCGGCACCGGCACCGGAATTCTTGCCATCGCGGCGGCCAAGCTGGGTTACCGTCCGATTCAAGCCCTCGACCTCGACCCTTCGGCCGTCCGCGTTGCGAAGGCGAATGCTCTTAAAAACCGCGTGGCGAAACGCGTCCGCATCCTTCAGCGCGACTTGACTCGCCTGCCGCCAGGCAGTGAAAGGAAATTCGACGTCATCTGCGCGAATTTGATTTACGATCTGCTGATCGGGCAAACCAAGCGCATCCTGAGCCGGCTCCAACCCCGCGGCACGTTTATTTCGGCAGGTATTCTCAGAACACAATTTGAGCAGGTCCGGGTGCTTTACGCCGCCGCAGGATTGAAATTGATCGCCACGCGAAGAGAAAAGGAATGGCAGTCAGGCGCATTCGTTTTCGGCCGATGAGCCCGTCGCGGTTCTGGCCGATGCGGTTGGTTACTTTCGCGTAGGTTGGTCAAAAAATCTTCTTCAAAGTTGAACATTTGACTATCGGTCAGGTCAGATTATCTTGAAACAACTTCGACAACCGTGATGGCAGCGTTAACAAAGACGACACGGGAAAATCCAAAGGGAGGCTGGCATTGTTTTCGCTGGAGGTGGTTTCAAGAAAGATCAACAAAGGATCTGAGCCATGACGAAGACCCTCGATGTTATTAGCGACGTGATTCGCAACACCAAGCATCCTTTCCGCCAGGTCGATGACCGTCCAGACAAACCGAAAAAACACCGCTACGAACGCCGTAAAGTAAAGGAATACCTCAGGTTGGGCGATTGGGCCTCAGAGACTCAGAGCTGACGGCCCAAGGAGCTGACAAACGCCGAACCAGGTTTTAATCCGCCCGATCTGCAGGTAGTTGTCTCGAACCGCGCCGGTTGTTTGGCCGTCACGGCGATTGACACCGGGGGCAAACGCCAAAAAACTCCAATTTGTGAGTGATGGCCTTGAAGCCGTTGCGGGCCGCGATCGCTTCCTCCAGTTCATGCGGAAAGCAGTCTTCGATTTCCACAATTTGGGAACAGCGGACGCAAACCAGGTGGTGATGATGTCCATCGTCGCCTTCACTCACCAGTTCGAACCGCGCCGCGCCGTCGCCGAAGTGAAAGCGTTTAACCATGCCCATTTCCTCGAGCAGGTGCATGGAACGGTAAATCGTCGCCAGATCGCAGTTTCCTTTCGGCATCGCGGCGAAGATTTCCTTGTTAGTCAGCGGATGCGCGTGTTGGCGGAGAGTTTCGAGGATGGCCTGGCGCGGGCCGGTAACTCTACGGGACCGCTTGCGGAGACGACTGGTCAAGTCCGCCAACGGCTCCTGCCGCGTCGTTTTGGAATGCAAGCGCGACTTCATGCCCGGCAACCATGAAGAGGCGGCGCGACCGCCACCTGTTGACAACCAAAGTTAATAGAAGGATCGCGATGAAGACCAGGACGATGGTTTGGCCGCAACACGGTCCAAAGCGCGTCGCGCTTGATCTTGCTCAACGCGCGCTGTCGGGCAAATGAATCCTCCGCGATGCCCGTAACTGCGCGGTCAACAGAACCAGCCAGGACGGCGCTGCCAAGCTTGATACGAGAACGAACCTTACCTGTTGGCGCCATGTTCAATACGATTTTCTAACGGCTGCGCTTCAGTGTTGTGGCCGTGCCCGATTGTCTCAAAGCACCCGATCAACGCAGAAACGCCAACGCCTGCCAGCAAAGCCATAGACAACTTGCCGCGGTCGTGAGAGTGAAACTGCAATTCCGGCAACAAATCACTCGTGGCGATGCTCAGAAAAGTCCCGGCCGCGAACGCGAGCACAGCGCCCAGAAAATGCGGCGCCGCCTGCGAAAATCGATCGGCGCCCAGGTAGAACAACAGGAGACCCGTCGGATTCGCCAAGGCAAGCAGTCCATTGACCCAGTGGCGCAACGACCTTGACGTCCCGCCGACGGCCAGCAACGTGCCGACCGCCAGAGCGTCAAAGGGCTTGTGAAGAAAAATCACCAGAAAGGTTCCGAATCCGAGCAGGAAGTGCGCGTGCCCCACGCGTCGGTCAAGCTCTACGCTGGCCGCGAGCGCGACGCCATCCAATAACGTATGTAGCGTCAGGCCAAAAGCGGCGCCCATCCAGGACAGATGCCCTGCCGACTTGTCCGCCAACGTCGGTTCCCGGCTCTGTTGTCCCTGTTCGTGGCCGGAAGAAGCGTCCCCTTCGCCGTGTCGGTGTGTTTCGGGCGCCTCTTCCGGCACGTCGTGATGATGGAAGTGAAGGTAGCGTTGCGCAAAGAACATAGTCAGAAACCCGCCCAGCACCCAGCCCATTGTCAGATCCGCCGAGCGAAACTGTTCCCACGCATGCGGCGCGAGATGTAAGACACCCACTCCCAGCATCAAGCCGGCAACGAAACTCGTCGCCAGTTGCACGCGTGTGTGCGTCAGCCGCACCAGCAACGGCACCCAACCTCCCACCAAAGAGGCCAGAATAATCAACGCGCAGTAAGCTGTAAGCAATATCATCGGTGCGATTGAGGCGTCGGAATTATTCGCCAGGCAACGGCCAAATCGATTTGCTATGAAACAACGTCTTCAACAGAACGCTCCGGCACTGTCCGCGTCGCAACAGCCTGGTGGAACAACGATCGCTGTCGCCGCACTCCGAACTTGTTGCAAATGATTTGCAGTTCCGCCACACCAACCTGCTCCGCGTCTCACACACGGTGGAGGCTTATTTCATCAGGAGCATCTGCCGGGCGCGCTTGATGGCGCGGTTCAGGCGCCGCTGGTAATGGGCCGGCAAGCCGGTGTATTTGCGAGGAAGGATGCGGCCGGCTTCGGTGACAAACTGTTTGAGCAGATTGACGTTTTTGTAATCGAGCGCATCGGCAGTGAAATCAATCTTGGGCTTGGGTCGCGGGGTGCGGACTTCCATGACGCCTCTTCCCCGCGAGCTGCGACTCGGTTTGTCAATGTTGGTCTTGCGCGGCATGAACCCTATTTGATTTCCCGGTGCAACGTATGGCGACGGAGGAACGGATTGTACTTCTTGAGCTCAATTTTCTCTGTCTTCAACTTCTTGTTGCGCGTGGTCAGGTAACGGGACGGCGCTTTGCCTTCCTTGCGCGCTTCAGTGCATTCGAGCGTGACCATTTCTCGCGGCATGCTTTTTACTCCTTTTCCTTGGCCGGCTTTTCTTCGGCTTCCTCTTCCTCTTCAACTTCGACGGCCCCCGCTGAGTCCACCGAACCGAGCGTCCCCAGGCGGCGTTGGCGCAAGGCGCCTTCCTTTTCCAGTTGCGCCTGGGCCTCGACCGTGAAACGCGTCCACGGAATTGCGTCCAACCGCGCCTTGGGGATCGGCTTTCCGGTCAGTTCGCAAATGCCGTACGTGTTTTTCTCGATTCGCTTGAGCGCCTCTTCGATTTCATAGATGGCGTCCTGATCCGAGGACAGCAGACTGAGCGCAAAGTCCCGGTCGAAATTGTCTGTTCCGGAGTCGGCCATGTGCAGACTGTAACCCGGCATTTCTTCCGCTGACTCCTTGGCCAGGCCGCTCATCTGATTCAGCAGCCGCTCGCGGAGTTCCAGCAGGGTGTTGTAATACTTCAGCCATTCGGGTTTGATCTTCACGGCGCCGTTGCCCGAACGGCGGCGAGCCGGCGCCGTGGCCTTGCCGAGGATGGCCGCGGCGGTAGCTGACCCCAGCGCTTTGTGGGCCGGTTTCGCAGCCGACTTTTTGATGGTCTTCTTCTTCGTTGTCACAGTTAGTCAATCAGTGCATTCGTACGGCATTCCGTGTTCACTCGCCGGGTTGGTCCAAACCAACGCCATCGAGAGCGCGTGAATGTAGCAAAGGAAACCAAAAGCGCCACAAAAATTTTTGAGAAATTTGATGGCAAAAAAGGCGGGCGCGTTCAAACCGATTTGTTTGGAACTCAAACTCTTGTCCGTGCGGCACGCCCTACCCGTTTTCGATGCTGGCGTAAGCGTTGTGGTTGTGGATACTCTCGTAGTTTTCCGCCTCGACTTTGTACCACGTCACATCCGGATGAGTATTGAGTTTGAGCGCCACGTTGCGGACGAGGTCTTCCACAAAAACGGGGTTCTCATAGGCCCGCTCCGTGACCGCTTTTTCGTCCTGGCGTTTCAACAAAGAGTACAACTCGCTGCTGGCCGAACTTTCAATGATCGAAATCAAATCTTCGATCCAAATGGCGCGGCGCGAACGAATCTGTACCGTCACGATGCCGCGTTGATTATGCGCCCCATGTCTGGCGATCGCCTTCGAGCACGGGCACAGCGTCGTCACTGGCGTCTGCACGGTCAGGACGAAGTCGATTTCCTTCCCGCGAGCGGTCGCCTCAAAGCGGGCCGTGTAATCCATCACGCCTTCCCGGCCCGACACGGGCGCTTTTTTGACGAGAAAAAAAGGGAATTCCATCTCCAGGTGGGCCGTCGCCGCCCTCAATTTTTCCTGCATGGCGTAGAGTATGTCCGTGATGTTCTCCACGTGCACCACGCTGCCGTGGGCGTGAAGCACCTCAATGAACCGGCTCATGTGAGTTCCCTTGAATTCCTTCGGCAAATCCACGTACATACCGATGGTAGCGATCGTGTTTTGCAGACTGCGAGCCTTGTCGCGCACCTGAATCGGAAAGCGCATCCCTCGGACGCCAACCTTGTCGATACGCAGGTCGCGATAATCCCGTTCGCTCTGTTTGTCGTGGAGCTTGGCCCGCTGTTTTCCATCCGACTCCGCAGAGCGAACCGCCGCGTCAGTCTCGTTATTCCTGAACATGGCTGAAGAGTAACAATCCCTGCCGGTTTTGCAAAAAATTTTCTGGGGCGCGCTGGATCAATCGATTTCCGAACTGCCATGACTCAAATGCCATAACGATTTCCGCAATCAGCGCCTGGCGCCGATAGCTCTTTGACTTTGGGCCGTCAATGCCTGATACGTTGACGCCATGATGAACGCCCGCGGCCTTCTCATTTGCGGCGCAATTCTTTTGGCTTCGGCCCGGATTCCCTCGTCGTTCGCCGCTGGAACTTTTTCCGTCGCCACGTACAATCTCGAAAACTACCTCGACGAACCCGCCGGCCATCGCCAGCCCAAATCCGAAGCGGCCAGGGCCAAAATCCGCGAATCCTTCCGCGCCATGAGACCCGACGTAGTCGCCCTTCAGGAAATGGGCAACACCAACGCGCTGCTCGAACTGCGTGCGTCGCTCAAATCCGAAGGTCTCGATTTTCCCTACTGGGAACATGTCAGCGCATTCGACACCAACATCCACGTCGCCGTCCTCAGCAAGCTGCCCATCGTCGCGCGCCAACCACATACGAACGAGGTGTTCCTCCTCAATGGCCGGAGATTTCACGTCAGCCGCGGATTCGCAGAGGTCGATATACAGGTTAACACCCACTACAAATTCACACTGGTCGCGGCGCATCTGAAATCCCAGCGCGAAGTGCCAGAAGCTGACGAGGCCGAGCTGCGCGAACAGGAGGCAATCGTTTTGCGCGAGATCATCGACAGACGCCTGAGGACGAATCCAAACGTGAACCTGATCGTTCTCGGGGACTTCAACGACCTGAAGGACTCCAGGCCCGTGAGGACCGTTATCGGGCGCGGGAAGAACACGATGATTGATACTCGACCGGCTGAGCGCAATGGCGACGATCCAAGCGCGTTCAATAGCCACGGTGCGCCGCGCAACATCACCTGGACCTACTACTTCACGAAGGACGACACTTACAGCCGAATTGACTACATCCTTCTGAACCACGGAATGGCGCGCGAATGGCAGACGAACGGAACGTACGTGCTCGCTTTGCCGGAGTGGGGCGCTGCTTCGGACCATCGGCCCATTATCGCGAGCTTCGTCGCGGAAGACCGCTAAACTGGAATCCGAACTCCACTCACTGGTTGAGGGAAGACGGTGGCCCGGGTGAGGGGATCCGCAATGCTCCGATTCTCTTCGAGAAATGGTATCAGCCCGGAATGACCGGCGGTTGGGTCGGCTGGGGCCGGCCCGGTGAATACAACGGCGCGACCGGCGCGTAGCGGGGGCTGCTTAAGGCGCGCAGTTCGCGATACAACTTGTCGCGCGCCCAAAGCAACAGGGGCAGACTGATGATCACGTCAGGAATACAAAATGCGGCGACGGGAAGAACAACCGTGTAAAGCACCGTCAACCCCGGTGCGAGATTCGGCCTTTTCGCCGTCAGTCCGACCAGCATGCCCACCCAGGCGGCTGCCAGCAGATCGCAAATCAATTTCGGGACCGCGTAAAGGTAAATCCCTCCCATCATGATCCAGGCGACTACGTTTGGCATATCGACGTGGATGATGGAGATTAGCGGCATGATCCCCACCAAGAGCTGGGCGATGGTCGGGACGAAAAAAAGCCGTCGCAATGCCATCCATTGACCACGCAGGATTTCCTCGACCGTCAGAGGCGTGCACAACAATAGCTCCAACGCGCCGGCCCGGCGGGCTTCGGCGAAAAATCGGCACGCCTGCACGCCGACAAAGATCCTCAGCAGCCCCAGCAAAATTGGCCACCCGTGTTGCCCTGCGACGACGGCAATAGTTGGATCACGGTAAAAGAACCAGGCGAACCCGACAACCAACGCCGCCCACAGCGCCCACGAAGCCCAGGTCATTTGGCTTTTCCGGGTCGTGAGCCAATAGACCGGATTCCGGTCCAGCAACGGCCTTCGTCCGGTTGCTCGCCGCCACAGCGCGGTATCCGAGGCGACCGCCGCCTTCCGGCCCGTCAGTGAAATCGATCCCGAGCCCCTCCGCCACAGGCGCGGCAATTGAACACCGGCCAGAATGAGAAACAGCCAGCTCAACGCCTGAGTCAGCAGCAGTGAGTACCCAAAGCTTCGTCCCCACATCCGAAAGGGCGCGTCGAACGCCAGTTGCCAGGCGGTAAGCGGGCTGGGCAAAGAAAGCGCGAAACGAGCAGCCAGCCCCGCCTTGTTGAGAACGAATTCAACGAGCGGCAGCGCGCCGCCGATGAAAACGATCAAACCCGCCGCGCCTGCCGTCGCTCGATTGTCTTGCTGGCTCAGGGAGGAAACGAACATCCCGGCCGCGAGGGAGAAGAAAATGGTGTTGAGAAAAACCAGCGTTATGCGCCAGAACTCGCCTGCGGTCACCCCACCCATCGTCAACGTAATTGCCAGTACGGGAAAAATCGCGAGCAACCCGTAAGCCGCGCTGAGGGAGCGTGCCATCAGCTTGCCGAGCACGACATCGTAGCCTTTGAGATCGGTGAGGAACAGCAACCCCAATGTGCCTTCCCGTTTCTCTTCGCTCAGGCAATCGGCCGTCAGAAATACGCCGGCGAAAGCGCTGAAGCCCAGCGCCAAGAGGCTCAAAGAATAAAAGAGCCAACCTCCAATTCCCGACGCGCCGGTCTGCGCCGCTGCCGCGAAGAGCAACGCCAGGCTCACTATTGCCGCGCCGGCAATGGCGAAGACCAGCCGTGTCCAATACGTGACCGGGCGCCGGGCGGCCACGCGCAGTTCGCGGTCAACGATGGGAAGAAATGTCATTCAACCGGTCCAAAGGCCAGGAATCTCGCGCGGCATGAAACCGTATTCGCCGAGGTATGGGGGTGGACCTGTAGCCATTCGTTCTCCGCCGCGTCGCCATGACGGCTACGACCGCAATCAGCGCCCGCTGATACATTTCACGTCTCGCTTGTGACGGCTGTCGGCAACGCCGTGTTTGACTGGGTGCGGCCCGGTTTCATCCAGGCAACAAACATCCGTTGCGGCACGAACCGCTGCGTCGCCACCGTGCGCAAATCGCGCAACAATCGAAACTTGGCCCAAAGACAAAAAAAGATGTCGGTAATCATTCCCAGTCCAAACCAGAGGACGAGATAAAACGGCCACTTGTCCTCGACGCGGTGCCAGAAGGGCGTGAAGGTCGTAAGAATGAGCAGTCCTGCCCACACGCCGCAAGGCAGAACCAGGACGCGGGCGATGGTCGCGCCGGAAGCGCGGTTGGGACGCTTCGAGATGAGACCAACCCACATGCCAACCCAGATGAGCGCATAAACGTCGACCGCCAACAGCACCATCTCCGCGCCACAAAACGAGACCCAGAAGTTGTCCCCCGCTGAGCTGAGTCGCCTGGCTCCGGCCAACAAGAACAGGAAATCAATTCCTACCACCGCCAGGAGCGGCCAAAGAAATTGCCGTTTGAGCGCGAGCATCTGGCCGCGCAAAATCTCCCTCACGGTCAGCGGCGTCGAGAGCAAAAGTTCCAGCGCGCCGCTGCGATGGTCAGGGCCGAACCGCTGGCAGGCCTCCGAAGCGACCCAGAGTTTAAGGGTGAGGTGCAGGATGAGCGCAGTCGCCAGGTAAGTGCCCTCCTGCAGCCAATCGTCGCGCCATTTGAAAGCGCCCCAGGCCCAAACGCAGCCGCACAAGCCAAGAAACGCCCAGACGAGCGTCGGTTTGAGCCGCTGCCGTGCACCCAGCCAGAAACAAGCGCTGATATTCAACAGTCGCGTGCGAAAGGCCACTCGTTGCGCGGCGTTGCCGTAGCTCCATCGCTGCCAGCGCTGGCGCCAGCGGGCAACCGCCGCCCCGGCAGGCTTGTCCTGCCAGGAATTGCGCGCTGCAATACTGGCCAGAGCGAGAAAGAGCCAGGCCAATCCATGGGTGAGAAGGACCGACCATCGGAATTCATCCGGGTAGACGCGGTACATCGTGTCAAACGCCAGCGCATACGCGCGCCCAACGCTCGGGAGCAGAAAAACCGTGTTCACGGAATTGGCTGGGCCCTGTCGGGCGAGCCAGACGCCCAAGGTGGGCAGGCCCGCCTGGATGAGCAGGATCAAAACGAACGTGCCCGCCATCGCCTTCCGCGCGACGCGGCTCGTCGCTGAAACAAACATTCCTGCCGCCAGCGAGAAAAAAAGCGCGTTCGCCAGCACCAACGACATCCGCCAGAACTCCCCCAGCGACACGCCCCCCAGCAGCAGCGGAATCGCCAGCACGGGGAAGATCGCCAGCAAACCGTAAAAGCAATTCAAAGATGTGGCCGCCAGCTTACCCAACACGACGTCGTATCCTTTCAGGTCGGTCAGGAACAAAAGTCCGAGCGTGCCTTCGCGCTTTTCCTCGCTCAGGCAGTCGGCGGTGTAACGAACGCCCGCTACCAGGCTGCTGAACAGAAACAGTCCTGCCAGCGCGTTAAAGATGTCTTTGCCCAGTTCTTTCGGCGGCTGGTGCGCTTCAAAAAAAAGTGCCCCGCCGAAAATGAGGATGGCCGCCAGCGCCGCCACCGCGCGGTTCCAGTACGTCCCGCGGCGGCGCGACGCCGCGCGCAACTCACGTTCAACAACCGGCAGAAAGATCATGCAAAGGTTTCCCGTATTCGGCAACACCGGCCAAGGCCGTTCAATTCTGAACTGCCACCAGCGTTTCCCGCGCCGGCGCCTCATCCTTGCCGCGAAACAGGCGCTTGAACCAGCCGGATTTTTCCATTTGGTAGCGCTGGGCCGCCACCAGCCTGAAATCATTCAGCAAATGGCGACGCGCCCACCAAACACCAAAAAGAAAATTGTTCGCCAGTCCGATTCCAAACCAAAAATATAAGGTGAACTGGTCCCCAGGCCGGAATGGACCGCCCCCGCACAGCGGCCAGAAAACTTCGAGCGCCAACGTCGCCGCGTAAAACGCGCCCCAGGGCAGAATCAGCACTCGGCCGATCGTGCCAAGAATGGCACGATTGAGGTTGCGGGCCGTCAGAGCGAGCCACATACCCACCCAGCCCAAAGTCGCCAGATCAGCGACGAGCATGACCAGGTTGACCAGCACCATGCGAGTCGAGAATTGTTGCCGGAGCAAAACGAATTCCAACAGCAACACGACGACGAGCGGCCTGGCGAACTGGCGCCGGAACGCGAGCCATTGGCCATGCAGAATCTCCCGCGTCGTCAGTGGCGTGGACAGCAGCAGTTCCAGCGCGCCAATGCGACGGTCTTCCGCCAGCCGCGTGCAGGCTTCGGAAATTACCCACAGCTTCAAAAACGTTTGGAACAGCAGCACGGTGGTAAGCGTAACGCCCTTATCGAACATGATAAGGTCGTAGTTGAACCATCCCCACAGCCACGTGGCCGACACCGCTGCGACATAGCCCCAGACATAAGACGGTTTCCAACGCTCGCGTCCGGCCAGCCACAGGAAGGGATTGATGTCCAGCAGCCGCGCGCGATGCGTCTTTCGGGCCTCAGTCCGGCCATAAGCCCATTGCTCGATCCGCTGGCGGTGACGCTCGAGTTTCGAGTTCGCGACGCGCGCCTGCCAGATGCCCGGCAGGATGCGGCTGGCCAACAGCAGCAGGACCCAACTCAGTAAGTGTACCGCCAGCAGCGACCACCAAAAACTTTTCGCGGGGAAAAGCGCAAGCGTTGTGAGAGGAGTGGAGTTGGTCACCAAGTAACCGAATGCGCAGGCGGGGCTTAAGGAAAGAAACGGCCAAACGTCTTCCGGGCCGTTGAACAGTCCCGGCAAACTCATCCCCAACGCGAATGCCAGCACGAACGGACCAAGCATCAACAGCAATACCGCAAAAATCGTGGCGAACATCGCCTTCCGCTCGTTGCGGCTGAGCGTGGATACGAAAATGCCCGAAGCCAGCGAGAGGAAGATCGTGTTGACCAGAACCAGCGACGATTGCCACAACTCCATCGGCGTCACACCGCCTAATTGAACAGGCAAGGAGATGACCGGCACGACCGCGACCAACGCGTAAATGGAATTGACCGATGTCGCCGCGAGTTTGCCGAACACAACGTCGTAACCTTTCAAATCCGTGAGAAACAGCAAACCGAGCGTTCCCTCGCGCTTCTCTTCGCTCAGACAATCCGCCGTCAGCCGCGCGCCGGTGAACAGGCAATAAACAAACGCAAAACCGAACAACGCGCGAAACAGATAGCGCCCCTGCCAGGTGGGCGGAATCGCCTCCAGGAACGTCAGCATCATCCACCCGAACATCGCAATCGCCACCAGCGCGGCATTGACGCGCATCCGGTAAGTGGCCCGCCGCCGCGCGGCCACGCGGAGTTCACGTTCGACGATCGGAAGGACAGTCATAAGCATCTTCCAGGATCGGGCACCTCGATCCGCCAC
This sequence comes from Verrucomicrobiota bacterium, assembly GCA_003218935.1. Taxonomy (GTDB): domain Bacteria; phylum Verrucomicrobiota; class Verrucomicrobiia; order Limisphaerales; family AV2; genus AV2. The sequence continues at coordinate 2,501 of QHPA01000178.1, read as the reverse complement.
GCCAACGGGTTGGGGCGGGAAGCATTTTTTGTCCGTTGAGCTGCAGGAGTGTTGAACCGAAACAGACCGCTGCCATCCGCCAATTTAACGCCTTAACATTTTAACATTTCAACGGTTCCCGGCTACTGCGTCTCGCCGCGCGTCACGCGCATGAACACTTCCTCCAATCCCAGCTCTTCCTCCTCCAAACCGATCAGCTTCACGCCGCCATGAACGAGCGTTTCCGCCACGCAACCGGGATCGATCTCATGGTCGTTCAACGTGACTTTAAGGCGACCTTCCGTATGCTCGACCTGGTTGATTTCGGGGCGTGCCTTCAAAAGTTCGACGGCCCTCGTTTCGTCACCGATGATCTTCACCCAGAAAACCCGGCCGACCGCACTGAGGATGTGCGAGGAGATGATGACGGTTTTTCCCATCTTCTGCAGTTCCTCCAAAATGGCCATCATCTCGATGCGTGCCCGCGGGTCGAGGCCGCTGGCCGGCTCATCGAGCAGCAGCACCTGCGGGTCGTGAATCAGCACGCGCGCCAGGCCGAGCCGTTGCTGCATGCCGCGGCTCAACGCGCCGATCAGCGCCCCTTTCTTTTCGCTCAGCCCGACAAGTTCGAGCACGTCGTTGACCGTCTTCTCGCGTTGTGACGACGGACTTTTGTAACAAGCGCCGAAAAAATCGAGATACTCGGTCACCTCCATGTCCTTATACACGCCGAAGAAGTCGGGCATGTAACCGATGACGTGGCGGACGGCGTCGGCGTCACGCGCGACATCGTGGCCGAGCACTTGCGCGGTGCCGGAGGAGGGCGCCAGGAAGGTGGCGAGGATGCGGAGCGTGGTTGTTTTGCCCGCGCCGTTCGAGCCGATGAAACCAAAAAGATCTCCGCGATTGACGGTGAGGTTCAGGGCGTTGAGGGCGACCATCGGGCCGTAAACGCGCGTCAGCGCGAAGGTCTGAACCGCGGGCGCGTTGTTGTTGGGAGCGGGAGCGATGGACATGGCTGCAAGTTATGAGTTATAAGTTCAAAGTTTGTTCTGATCAACAGGAACGGCCAGTCGTAACAGGGTGTTGCGATGGCTGCGGACGGTTTTGAACCGGTTCATGGAACCGTCAGCCAGCGCGTGGCCGGCATCCCACGCCAGCAATACGGCGTCGCCGCGCTCGACGACGGGCGTCAGGTCCATGCCGAGGGGACTGACAAAGCCGCGCTGCTGCTGGTACGGAGCGGCGTTCACATTCATGATTTGAGAAGCGAAGGAGACCGCGGAGAGGTGCGCGGCATCCAGGTCGATCCACCTGGACGTGTTATCGCCAAAAGCGTGCTGACGGTTTTGGACCGCCATCACGAACTGGTTGCCGTTTTGTTGCGCGAAGTCCCGCAGCGGCGTTCCGCTTTGTTGGTCCACAGAAAATGTGGAGGTCTTGCTCGCGGGCAGATTCCCCAATCCATAAACGCGGCCTCGGACGATCACCCGCACGTCCTTCAACTCGTGGTCGAGACGGTTTTCGATGGTCACCTCCCACTTCGCGCCCTGCGGCGATCCTTTGAGCCTGACCATGGCCGTGAAAGGATAATCCCCCGGCTGCATCCAGTCGCTGACGAACAACTGGCTGGTCCAAACCGGCACAAAAATGTCGGCGTCGAAGCCCTTGTCCCGCTGCAGCACCTCAGCGCGGCTCGCTTCCTGTCCGCCGCTGTAAGCACCCATAAACTCGCCCCGCAACGTCGCCTGCGGTTGTTCGCCGACGACTTTGTAGCGGGCGTTTACCGGCGAATAAACGGAGGCATAAGTGCGTCCGCGCCATTCCGCCATTTCGCCGTGCGGCAAAACGTCCACCAGATGGAGTTCGTTCCATTCGGTCTCGCCGGCCCGGAGTTTGTATCCGATGTAGTAAATCAGCAGGGAAAAAAGTGCGACGTAAACCGGAAACGTCAGCCAGGTGAGCATTTGTTTGTTGGCGCGTTTCAGACAATACTGGTCCACCGGGCCGATCACGAGCAAATAAACGATCAGCAACAGCAACAGCCATTGCACGGGCAGTTTACGCACCTGCCGGCTGTCGATCATGGCGCCGAAGACACCGTCAATGCTCCAGCCGCCGTAGGCATTCAGATTTTCCGGCCCAAACCAACCCGGCGGAACCGACAGCAGCTTCGCCCAAAACCATTCACGGTTTTTCCAGGAACGGAACGGCTCGCGTTCGGGGCTGAACATGAGCTCGGTGATTTGACCGCGACCGCGTTTGGCGGAAATGACGAGCGGAGTGTTCTGCAGCGAAAGCAAAACTTCACCGTCGCGAACCGTCCCGATCGCCACGGGAAAATCGACCTGCTCAAAGTCGGCATCAATCGCCAGAAAATTCGCAGGATAACTCACGCCGCCCGGAGACCTGGCGACCGGTTGAATTGCGGCTCTCCGGGAACCAGCACGTTGCCCCGTTCGGGAAGCGTCGAACTCCTGCGTCTCGCCGGAACTGAGCCATTGATCCATTTCGCGGCTCGA
>QHPA01000476.1 GCA_003218935.1 Verrucomicrobiota bacterium | reverse complement strand
ATTCCCTTCCAGCGGGAAATGGAACACCGCGTTGACCATCATCGGGAAATTGGCCAGCGCCGCGTCCGTGCTCGGCGAGCCAGTGATGGACTTGATGGAGTTGTAAAGTACGCCCGCCTCCAGCTCCGCGCTGAAGTAGTTGCAGCACATATAACCGGCTGCCGCGCTGATGCGGAAACCTGGATCGTATTTCACGTTGATCCCGGAGACCGGGCCAAAGAACTCAGTCACATCCGTCCGCTCCGACACTTCCGGCCCGAGGCCCCCGCGAAAATAAAATCCCTGTCCCTGCGGGCTGCTGCGGTACACCTCCTGGGCCAAAACCGGCATCGAAGACAAAAGCCCCGCCGCCGCCCACATTCCAACCACTGACCTCAGACCTTTTCGCATAATGTTCCTCCACTCAATTGATTGTTTTCCGGACCGCCGGCATTCGTCCCGCTCTGGCTTGCCGCTTCAACCAGCTCGATTGAAGCTCACCCAAACTCCACACGCAGTGTGGCTTTAGTTTTTGCCTGTTCAATGTCAAGGCCAATTACTCGTCGCTCGATTCTTCCTCCGCTGTTTTACCGGTGTCCGCGCAAGTCCCGCGTTCGCTTTTCGCCACAAACTCCAGCAAAACCCGCGCGTCGTCGTTCTTGAATTCTTTGCGCGCAGCCGCCAGCGTCGCGCTCAATTTTTCACCGCTGCGAAACAGCGCATGGTAAAGTCGCTTCAACTCCAGCCGCCGTTCGTTCGTAAAGCCGGCGCGACGGAGTCCGACCGAGTTGAGTCCGCAAATGCTGTTGACGCCACGCACCACGCAGAACGGAGGCAAATCCTTGCTGATGGCCGAGCCGCCCTGCATCAACGCCAGAGTGCCCACACGGACAAACTGATGCACCAGACAATTGCCGGAAATGAAGGCGCGATCCTGAACAACGACGTGGCCCCCGAGCAACGCACCGTTAACGACAATCACCTGACTCCCCATGTGCGCGTTGTGCCCCACATGACAATGCGCCATGAGAAAATTGTGCGACCCGATCACCGTCTCCTCGGCTTCATCGTTCGAGCGATGGAGCGTGACGTGTTCGCGAAAGACGTTGCCCTCGCCAATCCGCAGACGTGTCGGCTCGCCCTTATATTTCAAATCCTGCGGCGCGTCCCCAATCACGCAGCCCGTGTGAAAGGAATTGTTCGCTCCAATGGTTGTGTGTCCGGTCAAATGCGCGTGCGGACCGATCCGACAGTTTGCCCCGACGATCACGTGCTCATCAATCAGCGCATACGGCCCGACGCTCACGCTCGGATCAAGTTGCGCCTTGGGATGGACGATCGCCGTCGGGTGAATCATCAAGTGTAAAAATACCCCAGCTCCCGCAGCGACAGGAAATCCTTCGCGCGTTCCGCTGTTCGTTTCCCGATAATGACGTGGTCGAGGACCTCGATCTTGAGCAAATGCCCGGCGCGAATCAGGTCGCGCGTCACTTTGATGTCCGCCTCCGACGGCGTCGGGTCGCCGCTCGGATGGTTGTGCACCAGCACGACCGCGGAGGCGTTCGCAGCGATGGCCAGCTTGAACACTTCCCGCGGGTGAACCAGGATCGTGTCGAGCGTGCCTTGCGAAATCTGCTCGATGCGAATCAGCTTTCGCCGCGTGTTCAACAGCACGGCTTGAAAATGCTCGACGTCGTAAAGCCGATTATCCTCACGCAACAAATCCGCGATGCGCTCCGGCGTGTCGAGCACGGGCGTTTCCTGATGGAGTTCGCGCGCCATCCGCTGCGCCAGCGTGAAGGCGCTTTTCAGAGCAATGGCCTTGTCGCGCCCCACGCCTTTAACCTGACGCAATTGATCCAGTGAAGCGCGCGCCAGCTCTTCCAGCGTGCCGAACCGGGCGAGCAATTGCTGCGCGATGTGAATGGCCGAGTAACCTTTCATCCCCGTGCGCAAAAGAATCGCGACCAGATCGGCGTTCGACAAAGCCTCCGCGCCATCGGCGGCGAGCCGTTCGCGCGGGCGATCCTTCGCCGCCATGTCCTTGATGCCTCGGTTCCTTGCAGTGCTGGTGGCACAGGCGTCCCGCTCGTGAGTTTTTGGTTTGGACCAACGGGCGGGACGCCCGTGCCACTAGCCGCCCATGCGCCCTCACTCGCCCTGCCTGGGAAAAGGAAAGAGGCGCCTTACGCCGCCCGCAAACCATGCACGATGAACGGCGCGAACTCGGCGTGGAGGTGCGGCGGGATGCGCGCCTTGAAACGGGCGCTGTCGCCGTTGTAATCGCGCTCGACGACCTGGCCGACGGCGTGCAAGCGCGCAATCACCGCCGGTTCACTGTGCGGCACTTTCAATTCGACAAGTTCGCGGGCAGGCCGCACCTGGCTTCCCAGTTCTGCCAACAATTCGGGAAAACCCTGGCCAGTTGCCGCCGAAACGGCCACGGTATTCGGATACCGCTCCAGATTCCGGTTCACCAACTCGCCATTCTTAACGCGATCAATTTTGTTGAAGACCATCAGCGTCGGCTTGCCGGCGGCGCCGATTTCCTCCAGCACTGTGTTGACCGCCCGGATTTGTTCCTCGGCCAGCGGATGACTGATGTCCACCACGTGCAACTGCAGGTCCGCCTGCACGACTTCCTCCAGCGTCGCCTTGAACGCCTCGACCAGCCGATGCGGCAGTTTGCGAATGAACCCGACCGTGTCCGTGAGCAAGACGTTTTGATCAGGACCTCGGCGCCCGTGAGCGCGTTGAGCAGAGTCGATTTGCCCGCGTTCGTGTAGCCGACGATGGAGGCCAGCGGCCACAGGTGGCGCTGCCGCCGGGTGCGCTGGGTGCGACGCTGGCGGCGCACCAGCACCAGTTCCTCGCGAATCCTGTCAATGCGCTCCTGTACGCGTCGTCGGTCGGTTTCGAGCTGTGATTCGCCTTCGCCACCGCGCATGCCAATGCCGCCCTTCTGTCGCGACAGGTGGCTCCAATAACGCGTGAGCCGCGGCAATAAATGCTGCAGTTGCGCCAGCTCAATCTGAAGCTTGCCTTCGCTCGTCCGGGCGCGTTGCGCGAAGATGTCGAGAATGAGCGCTGTGCGATCGAGCACTTTGCACTCGAAAACCTTTTCCAGGTTGCGGCTCTGCGCGGGAGAAAGTTCGTCGTCAAAGATGACCGTATCGACATCCTGTCGCCGGCAATGCCTGCCAAATTCATCGGCCTTGCCGCTGCCGATGAAAGTTCCGGCGGCCGGCGCTTCGAGCTTCTGCGCGCCCTCGCCGACGACTTCGGCCCCGGCCGTCACAGCGAGTTCCGCCAGTTCATCCAGCGAATCGCGCACCTCCCAGCTCGTGCGACATTTCAATTCGGCCCCAATGAGGAAAACCCGTTCGGTTCTCGTGTCCGATGTCGATATGAGCGCTTTCAACTTCTAAATTTCCAACGTCAGAACCATAGCACGATTTGCGGGTTGTTAAAGCCCAACTTTTTCGCAGCGCCCGGTCAATTGAGTGGCCACTGTCTCGCCGTTGGCCTGCGGCCCTAAATTGATCCACTCCCAGGTGAACTGCCGGCGAAACCAGGTCATCTGCCGCCTGGCGAATTGCCGCGTGCGTCGCTTCACCAAAGCCATCGTGTCTGCCAGCGAACGCTCGTCACGCAAATGCTCCACCACTTGCCGATAGCCGATGGCTTGCATCGCCGTCTCGTTTTCGGCAAGGCCGCGTTTCAGCAATTGTTCCGTCTCCCGCACCAGGCCGCGCGCGAACATCTCGTCCACGCGAGCGT
>QHPA01000475.1 GCA_003218935.1 Verrucomicrobiota bacterium | reverse complement strand
CTATCGCGGCCAGGACCACGCAAACACGCCCATCGATTTCCCGCGTCAAGCCTTACATGCCGAAGTTCTCAGCCTCGAACACCCGGACCAACCCGGTTCGCGCATGACCTGGACCGCCGAATTGCCGAAAGACCTTCGCCAACTCGACACCGCATTGCGCTCCTCCCGGCTCTAAAAACGCCAACAGTGTTCCGCACGGAGGATTCAACCACGGATTACGCGGATAACGCGGATGGGAAGAAATTGAATCCGTGAAATCCGTGTCATCCGAGGTCAGGATTTTGTGTTCTTTGCGCCCTCTTGCGGCAATTCCCCAGGGAGGGCTTGACGTTATAACATTTGTGATTACACTGGGGTCATGATTCTTGAACTGAAACTTCGTAAAGTCGGCAACTCCGTGGGCGTCATTCTGCCGAAGGAAGCACTCGCCCATCTGAAGGTGGAGGAGGGCGACTCCGTGTCGGTCACCGAAGGGCCGGACGGCAGCCTGCGGTTGAGCCCGTCCAGGGCCGAGGTCACGCGCCAGATGGAAGTGGCGCAGGAGGTGATGAAGCGCTATCGCCACACGTTGCGCGAACTGGCGAAATGAAAGAGCCGGTCTGGATGTTTCGCGAGGTGGTTCTCATGCTGCACGACCAATCGTTGGCGCAGTTCGGCGGGTCGGCGGGTGTGCGCGACGAAGGGTTGCTGGACTCGGCACTGGGCCGGCCGCAGCACCGTTTTGCATACGGCAAGCCCACCCTTTTCGACCTCGCGGCGAGCTACGCTTTTGGATTGGTGAAGAATCACCCGTTTATAGATGGCAACAAGCGGACGGGTTTCATCGTCGCGGTGACGTTCCTCGAACTCAACGGACTGCGATTTGGCGCGAGCGAGGTGGACGCGACCGTGCGCACACTCGCGCTCGCTGCCGGGGAAATGAGTGAAACAGCTTACTCGGCGTGGTTGAAGTCCAACTCGAAGCGCGCCTGAGCGCCGGAGTGCCCGGAGAAAGAACCACGGATTACGCGGATGGCGCGGATGGGAAGAAAGTTAATCCGTGAAATCCGTGTCATCCGCGGTCAAGATTTTGCGTTCTTTACGCCCTTTTGCAGCAATTCTCCATGCCGGTTCGCTCGTGATTTAGCTTGCGACGTTGGAACACTGGGCATTCTGAGATTGCTGCGGCTCACAGAGCCGCGCTCCGGGCTGAGTTCTGGAATTTGGCGGATGACAATTCCTCTGCCGGCCAGTAAATTCCCCGACATGAGCGCAGCAGAAATCATCAAGGAACTCCCCAGGCACAAAATAAACCGCAGACAGTTTCTCCATCGCGCCGGCACCGGTGTGGCATTGTTCAACATTCTTCCGGGACGTTTGTTGAATGGCGCGGAAAGTCTTTCCCCGAACGCGAAACTCAACGTGGCGGGGATCGGCATCGGCAGCCGGGGCGGCGCGGACGTGGGCGAGGTGGCGGGTCTGGGCCACAATATCGTCGCGCTGTGCGACGTGGATGAAAAATACGCGGCTAAGGAATTCGCCAAATACCCGGACGCGAAACGGTTCAAGGATTATCGGGTGATGCTCGACAAGATGGGCAAGGAGATCGAGGCCGTGGTCATCGGCACGCCGGATCACACCCACGCGGTCATCGCGCTGGAAGCCATGAGACACGGCAAGCACGTCTATTGTGAAAAGCCGCTGGCTCACTCGGTGG
>QHPA01000474.1 GCA_003218935.1 Verrucomicrobiota bacterium | reverse complement strand
CCCGTTCGTACCCCCAGCAAAGAAAGATACCGGCAACCGTGCATTGAATGCAAAGCCCTGCAAGCATTCGCAACACCGAAGACTTCATCGACTTTCGGAGCATTTGTTACGGGTTTTCCGCCAGCAACCCTTCAATCTTCAACCTCAACTCCGCGTAGGCCTTCTCCCCTTTCACGTATTGACCACCGGGATGCACGAAGCGGATAACCCCTTTGCGGTCGATCAGGAAGCTGACGCTCGTGAAGTCGCGGTCGCCCGTGTCGAGCCACCAGCGCTTGAGGGTTCGCCATTCGGGATCAATGGCGACAGGGAACTTGAAGCCGAACTGCCGGGCGTATTTCTTCACCTCATCGACGCGCAGCGGCTCGTCCGACTTGTGATGGTAGAAGCCGATGACTACCAGGCCGCGCCCGTGATACTCGTGATAAAACTCGTTCAATGCCGGCGCGGTGGCTTTGCAATACGGACAACCGGGAGCGGTCCACCAACGAACCAACACGACCTTGCCGCGCAAATCCTGAAGGTTGATGGGCTCCGAGTTCGACCAATGCTCGACCTGCCATTCCGGCGGTTTGGTTCCGATCAGCTTTTCCTCGGCCCGGGCCGGAAAACTCGCGTGACAACTCAACGCGACGAGAAAAATTCGCAAGACCGGGCTCATGCCGCGATTGCACTTGCCGTTCATGAGAGCCATACCTTCTCACACTGCCCGAAAAGCGCCAATCACTCCTTGGCGCTGGATTTGATGGTTATCTTTCCATCTTTGACCTCAATGCTCTCCAACTTGCGGATCGTTTCCGCGTTTTTGGGGTCGTTATAGATGTTCTGGGCGAGGTTCCGCGCGCGAAGTTGCGCCATGATGTTTTCGGGCGGGCTTTGGCCTTTCACCTGGAGCGACTGCATCGTGACGAAGAGAGTGCCGTTTTGAAGCGAGATTTTCAAAGCTGCTGATCCGTTGAGAAATCTTCCTTTGAGCTTGGACAATCCGGGCAGTTGCGCCAGACCGTCGTCCATCGGCATGCTCACTTGTCCTTTGATCTGGTCTCCCTCGATCATCACGTACAGTTTCCCTTTCAACTGCTGCCAGGCAGGATTGTTGGCCATCAGCGCGTTGATTTCGTCACCGGTCAAAACCAGCGGCGACGCTGCCTGCCGGGTCGCTAACGCGTCGTTGAAGGCAGTCACCCGCTTGTCCAGTTCCGCGTATTCGGCCGTGGGCATTTGGACGGACGGCAACGTCATTGGACTCGTCTCCGTGTATTGCTCGACGAAGGCGGCGAATTTATTAAGGCCGTAGCGAACGGCGAAAAAGCCGGCGATGCCCACCAAAACCACGATGACCAGCACCGTGATGCAACCGTAGAAAAAACAACCGCGTCGCTTGGTTGGCTGAGTAGGGGAAGGCGTGCTTTGATCGCTCATATATTTTCTCGGTTGGTCTTGGCCGAGTATGCCGTTTCGGCAGGCGCTCTCAATGAAATTTTCAGCGGCGAAGAACTGGAGTTCCACCCAGAACCAACTGATTTTCACTTTCACGTTCTTTACTCCTCCTGCATGCTCGCGGCATGTCAGGCCTGATCGCCATTGTTGGCCGGCCGAATGTCGGCAAGTCCGCGCTGTTCAATCGCATCGCCGGGCGGCGCATTGCCATCGTGCACGACCGGCCCGGCGTCACGCGCGATCGCGTCAGCGCCGAGGCCGAGTGGCACGGACGGCCGTTCAAGCTGGTGGACACCGGCGGCATCGGCTTGTTGCGCCGCGAGAAAGCAATGGACGAGATCCAGCAAGCCGCGCTCGACCAGGTGCAGATCGCGATCGAATCGGCCCAGGTCATTATTCTCGTCGTGGATGTGCACGAGGGCGTGGTGCCGCTCGACCGCGAAGTCGCCGGGCGGCTGCGCCGATGCGGCAAGCCGGTGGTGGTGGCTGCCAACAAAGCAGACAACTCAAATGGCGAAGCCGGCGCCGCGGATTTCGCCGGGCTCGGTTTCGACAAAATTCTTCCCGTGAGCGCGATTCACGACCGAGGCATCGAAGCCTTGATGAAAACTGCGGTTGATCTCCTGCCACCAACCGGGCCACTCGCCGGAAGTCCGCTGTCCCTGGCCGAGGTTCGACGGGCTGATGCAACTGACAACCAACAACCGGCGACTGATCAGCCCTTGAAACTCGCCATCGTGGGCCGCCCCAACGTCGGCAAATCGTCGCTCATTAACGCGCTCACACAATCCGAGCGCGTCATCGTCAGTTCCATTCCCGGCACGACGCGTGATTCGGTGGATGTGCCGTTTGCCGTCGAAACCGATGGTCTTCCGCAGCAATACGTCCTC
>QHPA01000177.1 GCA_003218935.1 Verrucomicrobiota bacterium | reverse complement strand
CTCGGCTCATTGCTCGCCTCGGCTTTCCTGTTCTTTGTCCCGCTCTCACTGCTGGCGATGGTCGGGCCGTTTTTCATCCGCATGCTCACCAGCGCCGTCAACGGAGTCGGCGGAAACGTCGGACGGCTCACCGCCGTCAGCACGCTGGGCAGTTTCGTCGGCACGGTGCTCATCGGCTACCTGCTGATTCCCTTTTTCCCCAATTCCCGGACGATGTATTTCACCGCGATCCTGCTGATGCTGGTGTCCGGCGGCCATTATTTTGTCTGGGAACATAAGTCCCGCAACAAACCGGCGGTGGTCATGGGCGCGCTCGCCGGTTTGCTGCTCGGATTCGCCGGCATCCGCCGCGACAGCGCCGGCCATTCGTCGGAGTTCGTCGAGCGTTTCCGCGCCAACTCGAATTTCGGCCTGTTGCAGGTGGTCGATAACGAAAGCGGCACACGCCGGTTTTATCTGAACGATTTTCTGACCCAGAACATCTACGATCCCGGGGCAAAAAAGAGCGTCACACTCTTCACCTACATGCTGCACGACCTGGCCCGCGCGTACACACGGCAAATAGACGGCGCGCTGTGCATCGGCCTGGGCATGGGGGTTGCCCCAACGCAACTGGCCCGCGAAGGAGTCCAGGTGGACGTCGTGGAAATCAACCCTGCCGTGGTGCCCGTCGCGAAGAAATACTTCGACTGCGAGCCGGAGCGGTTCCGAGTGGTGATCGGCGACGGCCGCAACTTCGTCAACCGGACGACCAACCGCTATGACACGATTCTTCTCGACGCCTTTCTGGGTGACTCATCGCCGTCGCATCTGATGACCCGCGAAGCCTTCGACTCCATGCGCCGCCTCCTCAGACCCGGAGGCACCCTCGTCATCAACAGTTTTGTGGGGTTTCGTGCGGGCAGGGATTTCTTTGGCGCGTCGCTCGAAAAAACGTTGAAGGCGGTTTTCAAATCCGTGCGTGTGCATGCGGCGGACCCGGATGAAACCGGCAACGTTTTTTTCGTCGCTTCAGACCGGGCCGACTTGAACATCGTCGCTCAACCGGATTTTGCTCAAGTGCATCCGGCCTGTCGCGACCTGGCGCGAATCACGTTTGACGACCAGACTGAGGCCAATCCGCAGCACGGCATCGTGTTGACGGACGACTACAATCCGGTCGAATTCTACGACGCCGCCAATCGTGAGGCCATCCGACGCGGACTGGTCATGCGAATGCGGTCGTTGTAAGGATGGCGCTGGAAAGGCGGCCGCTTCTGAAAAAACCCGGCTTTATCTATTCCGGCAGAGAATTGAACCGCGCTCATCCTTTCCCCTGAACGGAACACACAGAGTGCCCGGACGACCATTCCTGGTCAGGGGTAAATCAAATAAAGTTCGTGCACTCGCCGCGCGGTTCAATTAACGTCGCTGCTGAAGATCACCCGCGGCAATACCATGAGCAGCCCACCCGCGCCGTCCACTGTCTCCGAAGAATCACCCCACGTCGCCCTCGGTGTCACAAACGAGTGCCGCTGGACCATTGTCGGCCTGCTGTTCACTGCCTCGCTGATCAATTACTTTGACCGCGCGACGATTGCGTTCGCGCTGCCGCTGATTTCAAAAGAATTGCATCTCGGACCGGAAACCAAAGGGGTGCTGCTTTCGGCGTTCTTTTGGTCGTATGCGCTGATGCAAATTCCCATGGGCATCTTTGCCGACCGGGTGAACCTTCGTTGGCTTTATGCCGGCGCATTCACTCTTTGGTCTATCTCACAAGGTCTGATCGGCCTCGCCGGCGGATTGGGGGCCTTGATCGCGTTCCGTGTTTTGCTTGGCATCGGCGAAGCCATCTATCTTCCGGGCGGGTCGAAGATTGTGAGCCTGCTCTTTCGGCCCTCGGAGCGCGGGCTGCCCTGCGGCTTGTTCGACTTCGGAACTCGGACAGGGCTGGTGATTGAAGGCGTCCTCGTGCCACGGATGCTGACGCAATATGGGTGGCGCACCACGTTTGCCATCGTGGGTTTCACCGCGCTTCTCTGGCTCATCCCCTGGCTGACCATTACACCGAAGCGACTTCGCGGAAATGCGATTGGAATGGGTGCCGCCAATCGCCGGGGCTTCTGGCGAACGGCTGTTGCGCTCGTGACCAATCGAAATCTATTGGGGATTTGCCTCGGTTTTTTTTGCTTTGATTACTACTGGTATTTTCTCGTGAACTGGCTGCCGGACTATCTGGTGACCTCGCGCGGCCTGACCATTCTGAAGGCAGGGATTTACGCGGCGCTGCCCTATCTCGTGTTCGGCGTCAGCGAACCGATTGGCGGCTGGATTGCCGACCGACTCGTTAGCGCCGGTTGGAACGAGACGCGCGCACGCAAAGGGATCGTGACGGTCGCGTTCCTGACCGGCCTGCTGCTGATTCCCGCCGCGCGAGTGAACAGCCCAGGCGCGGCTGTGGCGTTGATCATCGGCGGCTGCCTCGTCGGGCTCGCCACAGGAAATCTGTTGGTGATTCTGCAAAGCTGCGCGCCGCGTGATGAAGTCGGCCTCTGGACCGGTGTTTATAATTTCGTCGGGAACATCGCCGGAATTCTTTCGCCCCTCATCACCGGATTTCTGATCGCCCAGACCGGCTCTTACACCCCGCCGTTTGTGCTGGCAGCCGCGCTGATCGCCATCGGGCCGCTGGCGTTTTGGTTCATCGTCGGCGAATTGAAAACCGATAACCGCGGCCGTGGCACTTGACCCGCAACGCTCGTCCCAGTGTAGCCGCCGAGGTCACGAGGCGGATTGGACACCAGCCGGAGTCCACCTCCTCACCTCCGCGGCTACAGGCGCTTACCACAGGAAGGATTTTTGTTCTGCGAGCAGTTTGTCTCCTTCCCACAGCGTCGCACGCCAGGAAATCACGTCGCCGGCTTTCTGGTAGGACTCCCCGTCCAACGTGAGCGAACTCCAACGGTTGTACCAATGGTTCCGCCGCGCGGGCTGGTCCACAACGAACGGTTTGCCCTCCTTGCTGCCCCGGATTTCCAAACGGAGTCTTAATTGCGACCAGTCCGCCGCCTTCACCTTCCATTGAACGTCAAAGCGGAGCCCGGAACATTTGTCCGGGTTCTTCCGCAGGAAAGCCTGGTACGCGTCGCGTTCGTACAAACTGGGGGAGAGCGTGTGGCGGCCTTCGTTGTCCAGGAGGTGGGGCAGAACCTTGACGATCCTGGCGGTGGCGGCTTCTGCGTTCAAAGCAAAACCCGCCGCCAGGGTCAACTGCAACAACATCTTAAGCCGACGCACCGGGTCAGGTTAACGGTCGGCAGCCGCAAACTCAACGTTGATTTGCCCGGTTAAGTGCTTGTTCTTATCCGTCGAAAATGAAACCCTGCCGCCAGGTCGCCTGATGAAAACCGTTGTGTTAATTGATGACGACGCCAGCTTCCGCAAGCTGATGGGCAAATGGCTCACGGTGGCGGGCTGGAACGTGCTGGAAGCCGGCGATGGCGAAGACGGCATCCAACTCGCCCTCGCACACCAGCCCGCGGCGGTGATTTGCGACCTGCTCATGGCCCGCTGCAACGGGTTCCAGGTCTGCCGATCCATTCGCGAGCAGGGCGCCAATATTCAACAGCCGAGAATCATCGTCACGTCAGGAAGCGGTTACGCCACCGACCAGCAGAACGCGATGGAAGTCGGCGCCGACGAATACCTGATCAAGCCATTCAAAGGTGATGATCTCATCAGGATCCTGGAGCACCAGTCCGCGCGCCAAACTTCCGTTGCCGCCGCACCCGTGCCGCCACACAAAGCGCCCGCCAGCCTGCCGGCAGACCAGCCGCCGCGACTCAAATTCTGGGGTGTGCGCGGCTCGATCCCCACGCCCGGCCCGAGCACCGTTCAGTACGGCGGGAACACTTCCTGCGTCGAGGTCCGCGCCGACGGCGAGATCATCATCCTCGACGCCGGGAGCGGCATTCGGCGGCTCGGTCTGGCACTGGCAAAGGAGTTCAAGGACCGGCCTGTCGAACTGGCGTTGCTGATCACCCACACGCACTGGGACCACATTCAGGGTTTCCCCTTTTTCGTTCCGGCCTATAACCCGCAAAACAAGCTGCGGATCCTCGGTTACGAGGGCGCCCGCAAGGGCTTGTATTCCACCCTGACGCATCAGATGGAAAGCCCTTACTTTCCGGTCAGCCTGCAGCACGTGCCTGCAAACATCGACGTGACGGAGCTGAAGGAATTCGAGTTCCACGTCGGAAAGGTCCGGGTGCAAGCCACGTTTGTGAACCACCCCGGTGTCTGCGTGGGCTATCGCCTGTTCACCAGCGCCGGGTCCATCGCTTATCTGCCCGACAACGAACCGTTCCAACGAATGCGCTCACACCCGGGCGGGCAACAAACATCGGACCGTCTCGAAGCGCTGAACTACGCCAGCGAGCAGGACCAGAAAATCATCGAGTTCCTCAGGGACGCGGACGTGTTAGTCATCGACTCCCAGTACGATGACGCGGAATATCAGTCGCACGTCGGCTGGGGACACGGCTGCGTGGAAGACGTGGTGGCGCTGGCGCTGTTTGCCAAAGTGAAGCAGCTTTTCCTCTTTCACCACGATCCCGATCATGACGACACTCAGATTTCCAAAATGCTCGGCTGGGCGCGCCAGCTTGTGGCCATGCAAGGCGAGACGTTGGCAGTCGATGCCGCGCGCGAGGGCCTGGAATACGTTTTGCAGCCGTTGCCTGCGAAACCTTGAGTTCCGCAGGAAAACGGAAAAGAAGGACCCGCCGCTATCCCCCTCCGGCACTGCGACGAATGCGCCAGAGCGAAAGCAGCGTGTAAAACGTCACCGCCAGGGCATAGCCCAGGATGCCGAATCCGACGGCAAAGGGTATCAGTGATTCGCCTGAGAAATACATCAGCGCGCCGCCCACGCCCGCCGTGAGCAGTGTCTGGCCAAGCAAACAAAACAGATAAAGCGGCAGACTCGTGTGCCGCAACTGTTCGACGTACCAGTCGCGATAGTTTTCCTCGCCCAGCGAACGCATCAGCCAGGCGGCCTGAAAATTACGCGCCGCCACCAGCACGCTCGTCGTGCCGATGACAATGGCCGCCAGCGGCCAGGCTGCAAAGGCACCGCAGAGGACAAGGTTGATGAAGGAACCCCATTTCCAGCCCAGCTTTTTGGCCAGCGGATTGCCTTCCAGAACCAGGTTCGGCGTGGCGATCCACGTGCTCAGAAAGTCCGCCCCCCGGCTCACCAACAACAGCATCAGGAAAAAAAAGTAAAGCCGGCCGCCGAGTGGAACCATGCCGTCCATTATTTCTTCCCGTAAATCTGTTCGGGCGTTGCGAGTTGTGGCTCGGTTACCTTGAACGAGCGGCCTTTGTTTTCCGCCGAACGGAAAAAGCACGATTGGTAGCCTTCATGACAGGCCGCGCCGATCTGTTCGACCTGTATCAGGAGCGTGTCGCCGTCGCAGTCGAACGCGATGTCCTTGACCTGCTGCACATGGCCGCTCGTCTCCCCTTTCATCCAGAACTTCCGGCGCGAGCGGCTCCAGAAATAGGTCTTGCCGGTTTCGATGGTTTTCTCAAGCGAAGCGCGGTTCATCCAGGCCATCATCAGAACGCGGCCCGTTTTCTGTTCCTGAATGATGGCGGGAATCAGGCCATTCGAGTCGAATTTCAGTTGTTCGTAAAAGCTCATGGTTGCCTGATGCGTGCGGAGAAAGTAACAAAATTTGCGCGGCGAACCATGAAAAAGTTTTGGCCAGGACTAGCCGCCCGCCGTTCAGATACGAACCGGAATCCCTTTCCCGGCCAGAAATTGCTTCACCTGCTGAACGGTGTATTCGCCAAAGTGAAAAATGCTCGCGGCCAGCACCGCGTCGGCCTTGCCTTCGAGCAACACCTCCGCCATGTGCTCCAGTTTGCCCGCGCCGCCACTGGCAACCACCGGCACACCGACGGATTCGCTGATGCGCCGCGTGATGACGAGATCAAAGCCGGCCTTCGTCCCGTCGGCATCAATGCTGTTCAGGACAATTTCGCCGGCGCCAAGGCCAACCGCGCGTTTGACCCACCCGACCGCCTCAAGTCCCGTCGGCTTTCGACCGCCGTGCGAAAAAACCTCCCAGCGCCCGGGCGTGACGCGCTTCGCGTCGATGGAAACAACGATGCATTGGCTGCCGAATTTTTCCGCGCCGTCGCGAATGAGGTCTGGTGTGGCCAGGGCCGCAGAATTGATGCTCACCTTGTCCGCCCCCGCGCGCAGCATCGTTTGCATGTCGTCCACGGCGCGGATGCCCCCGCCGACCGTCAGCGGCATGAAACACTTCTCGGCCACACGCTCGATGACATCAACCATCGTCCTTCGACCGTGCGCGCTGGCGGTGATGTCGAAGAAGACCATTTCATCGGCGCCTTGTTCGTTGTAGCGCAGGGCCAACTCGACGGGATCGCCGACGTTGCGCAATTCGCCAGCCTCGGCCCGGCCGAACTGGACGCCGCGCGTGACCTGGCCGTCATGCACGTCCAGGCACGGGATGACACGTTTAGCCAGCATCGTTGTCGCAGGAATTGTTCCCGGTGAAATCGTGCGGAATCATCAGAGTTCAAGTCAACCGCTTTCGCGGGCAGTGAGATATATGGAGTCGCAAGCTCACCGACAAGCAATATCCGAATGCGTGCTTTTGGCAGACGCGATTTGCGAGGGACGTTTTGCTTCGAGCTTTCCGATTTACTCGGCCCAAGGTGATGTTATCCTCGTGAATAGCGATAGTTGACGACCGTCTAACGAGCGAGCTTTTATGAAAATGCAAACTTTGATCGGGCCCGCGGTGATTTCTTTGTTGATCGCGCTCCTGACCGGCTGCGCTTCAAGCGGCGTGAAAAATCCCTCGGGCATCGGCGTGACCGAAATGCGCGCCGACGAAAAGGGCTTCGTCGCCGGCACGGGCGTGGAATCGCAGGATCTTGTCGCCGTGACGGACAAGATGGCACGCAGTATTCTCGACACGTCCCAGATCAAGAGCGCCCAAAATCCGCCGGTGATTGTGCTCGATCCGGTGGTGAACGAAACGCGGTTCCCGATCAACAAGGACATGTTCCTCACGCGCATTCGACTCATGTTGAACTCGAAGTCCGCGGGCAAAGTGCAGTTCCTCGCGCGCGACCGCATGGCCGCGTTGGAACACGAGCGCGACTTGAAGCGTTCCGGTCAGGTCACCAGCAGCAAGGATCCGAATGTGACGGAGTTCAAGGGCGCCGACTTCTTTCTCACTGGCAAGCTTCAGAGCTTGACGACCCGCAATTCGCGCGGCATCAGCGATTACGTTCTTTACTCCTTCCAACTGGTGGACGCTCGCACCAGCGCGATCATCTGGGAAGACGGCGCCGAAATCAAAAAACAGGGTCTGGAAGACGCGGCGTATCGCTAGCCGCCGCTGCTTCATCCGGCCACACCGTTTATGAAAATGCTGGCGCCGTGTCTGGTCGGAGTCCTGTCGGTTGGCTGCGCGACCTCTCAATCAGACCGAGGCTGGCAGCGCACGGGCGATCCGGTCGTTGATGGCAAGGCCGCCATCGAACGCGGTCCAAAGCGGGACCGGGTGCTCTGGGAATATCGCCGCGCGGCGGCCGCGTGATGGACCACGTTCTCGCCAACAAAGCGGTTTTCAAAACGGCGACCGACACCGCCGGCAACGCGGCCATCATCAGTGGCGCCGTTCTGGCGGGTCAGCAGGACCGGCACAGCGTCGCGGATGAAGTCGGGGTCGGGTTGCTGGCGGCCGGTGTCATTACCAAAATTTTTTCCGCGGCGACCACACCTGCGGCGGACACGCGGGCGTGGGACAATCTGCCGCAATATTTAAGCTTTGCTTCAACGCAGTTGCGCGCCGGAGCGCACACAGTGACCGTCGAACGTGAGCGACAAAAACCAATGATCAACAGGTGAAGCTATGAAACCAAATGAATTTGTTCTCCTGATTGCGGGATTCGGGCTGGTTGCGGCGACGGGCTGCATGGAAGTGTCCGAAAAAGTCGAGAGCGGCACGCGTTACGTCATCACCGGCCATCCGGGCGGCGCGTATCGACCGCGCAACGTCAACAAATACGACCTCGAAAACAGCGCCAGGTTCGTGCTGCTCGACAAGGGAGTCGAGCGGTCCGTCACCTGCCCCAACATTGAGGAGCGAGTGACCGACGACGGACGGCTCGAAGTCGTCGCCAACGTCCGCAATCGGCTGAACCGCCGCATCGAGGTGCAGGTCAACTGCGTGTTCAAGGACGACAAGGGTTTCCCCACCAACGATGAAGCGTCATTCAAAACGCTCATTCTGGGTGAGAATGCGCAGGAAGGTGTGCGCTTCATTTCGATGAACACTCAGTCGCGAACCTACACCATCCGCGTTCGCCAGGCCCGCTGAATCAACCTCCGGCGGACTTCTCACCGTAATTGATGCTCATCACGCCACCGAGCAGATTCACGACGCGGATGTTGCCGCAATTCAACTCCCGCATCCGCGCCGCCACGCCGTGCTGCGCCGGGTAGTGTTGCAAGGACTCCCAAATGTAAGCGTGGGTCTGGGAATCGCCACAAAAGGCTTTGCCAAACAACGGCACGAACCGCTTCAAGTAGCCAAAGTAAAGCGAACGCCACCGCACATTGTCCGGCCTGGCGAAATCAAGCGCCAGCAGCCGACCACCCGCTTTGGCCACGCGCCACATTTCGCGCAGCCCCTGTTCAAAGCTCGCCAGGTTGCGCAGCCCATAGGCGACTGTCACCAGGTCGAAGCTGTTCTCTGGAAAAGGAATGTTCGTCGCGTCGCTGCGCAGGAATTGCGGGTTGATCGATGGGCCCGCGGGCGGCGTTCGCCCCTTAAGCCGGGTTTGCGCAACCGCCAGCATCGGCGCGTTAAAATCGAGCCCGACGACTCGCGCGCCTTGCCTGGCCAATGCGAAGGCGATGTCACCGGTGCCGCAGCACAGATCGAGCGCGCGTTCGCCGGGTTGCACTCGGGCCAGTTGAATCAATCGCCGCTTCCAGTAGCGGTGCAGGCCGAAGCTTTGAAGGTCGTTGATGAGGTCGTAGCGCGGCGCGATGGCGGCGAACAGGTCGTTGACCCTGGAGGCGCGTTGATCGCCTGGTTCATGGAACTTGTTGGCCATGCAAGGCCCAGAGTAACACAGAGGTGCTTCGGCCACAGTCATGATTCGCGCAGAAGGGTTGGGGGGGCGGGGCTTCGGCAGGAACTCGGTCTTCAGCAAAAAGCAGGGGTTGCCTTGAAGCGATCCACGCGGTAACGTCTGGCCGAGTGAAGCGGG
>QHPA01000176.1 GCA_003218935.1 Verrucomicrobiota bacterium | reverse complement strand
AGGACGACCCGCAAGCGTCACGAATCATGTGCGTCGTGCTGGATCATGGCCGGCAAAACGGCGTCCCGGTCATCCCGCTCTACGCGATCAGCGAAAACCCGGCCTCCACGATTCTCGATCTCTCCGCCACGTTGGGCATCGACATTCTCATGCTCGGTTCGCCGCACCGGAACAAACTGGTTTCGCTTCTCAAGGGCAACGTCGTCACGGAAGTCGCCCGCAGTCTCCCGGAAAACATTCAACTCGTTATTCACGGGTAGCCGGAGAACTCGAGTCAACGGGGTGCCCGGGGTGTGGGAGAATTGGAGTCCTGGGGTGTTGAACGCGTTGTTGAGGGGTTCCACCACTCCAATACTCCATCACTCCTCTTCTCCTCTTGTTTCTGCTCTGGCGAAAAAAAACTCTGCTGGTCAAATCGCAACAGCCGATCGTGTATGAAAATTATTTCGCCTCTGCCGAAAGAATTTTGATGCGCGCTCACCAGCCTGTTTTACAAGGACTTAAACAGACGCTCGCCCGCCGCTCGCCGCTCGTGGCATCGCCGCTGCTAAGATGCCGTGCTCCAGCAGGAAAACAGTTGTTTTAATTCAGCGGTCGCACAGCCAGCCGAGTGTTCGTTTCCTTACCACTCGCAAATGGTTTTCCTGTCGTCTCGAGTCCGTCCGTCAGCAGCGCCGTAAGACCTGCCGCCACAATCGTAAAACCACAAACCAAAAGCCATGAAGAAAGTCGAAGCCATCATAAAACCATTCAAACTGGAGGAAGTGAAGGATGCGCTCGGTGAAATCGGCATCGAGGGCATGACCGTCACCGAAGTCAAAGGGTTTGGCCGCCAGAAAGGCCACACCGAAATCTACCGCGGCAGTGAATACACCGTCGATTTCCTGCCCAAAATCAAACTGGAACTGGTCCTCGCCGACAACCGTGTCGAAGGCGCGGTGGCGGCCATTGTCAAAGCGGCCAAGACTGGCAAGATCGGCGACGGCAAGGTGTTCGTTACCAAGGTGGACGAAGCCATCCGCATCCGCACCGAAGAGAAAGGCGATCAGGCGGTTTGACCTTGCAACCCACCCAAACCCTTCAAATGAAAGCACTGATGAAAAAAATACTTATCTCCCTCGGTTTGTTTGCGCTCCTCGCTCTGGGCGTCATCACGGCCCGCGCCGCCGATGCCCCAGCTCCGGCAGCGCCTACGCTCGAACAGCGCGTCGGCGGGTTGGAAGCCTACATCGGCAACACCGATCCGTCCGGCGCGGTTGCGTCACTGAAAGACAAGGATGGCAACCTGCCGAAAGATTTCAAGATGGCCACGCTCAGCACGCCCGGGCCTGGTCACAACGCCTGGCAGATGGCTTCGGCCGCCTTGGTGTTGTTCATGACGCTGCCCGGGCTGGCGCTGTTCTACGGCGGGCTGGTGCGCCGCAAGAACGTGCTCTCGGTCTGCGCGCAGTGCTTCTTTATCACGGGACTGGTCACGATCCTGTGGTGGATTTGCGGCTACACTCTGGTATTTGGCAAGGGAAACACGTCGACTCCACGCCCAATGGCGATTACTCGTATTGGGTTTCGGAGAATGTTTACGCCATGTATCAATTGATGTTCGCCATCATCACGCCGGCTCTGATTGTCGGCGCCATTGCCGAGCGCATGAAATTTTCCGCTATCTGCCTCTTCATGATCGGCTGGATGTTCCTCGTTTATTTCCCGCAGGGTCACATGGTCTGGGGCATTGACGGTCGGATGAACGGCGTCTGGAATGCGAAGGCGAGCATTCACGCAATCGACTTCGCCGGCGGCACAGTGGTGCACATGACCTCGGGTTGGTCGGCGCTGGTGCTTTGCTTGATCCTCGGCAAACGCCTCGGCTTCGGCAAAGAAAACATGGCTCCGCACAGCATGGTGCTTTGTATGATCGGCACTGGGATGCTCTGGGTCGGCTGGTATGGCTTCAACGCCGGCAGCGCCGTGGCGGCGGACGTGGTTGCGGCGAACGCCTTCACCACCACGACACTCGCCACTGCGGTTGCTTCCTTCGTCTGGCCGATGGCTGAATGGCTCGTTAAAGGCAAGCCGAGCATACTCGGCTTTTGCTCCGGCGCGGTCGCCGGCCTGGTGGTGATCACGCCGGCCTGCGGTTTCGTGAATGCAACGGGCGCGGTGATCATCGGAATTGCCGCCGGCCTGATCCCGTGGTTCTTCTGCTACAAGGTTAAGGCCTGGTTCGGCTATGACGACGCGCTCGACACGTTCGGTGTGCACGCCATCGGCGGAACCATCGGCGCGTTCCTCACTGGCGTCCTGGCGGACGCGAAAGTCAACAGCAACACCGCGAGCAATCTGGCCGATGTCGGCAACAAGATGGACCTGGCGAATCCAGCAACGCAAAACGGCCTCGCTCAAGCGATCGCCAACGGCACCCAATGGATTGCGCAAGTCAAAGCCATCGGGCTGACGCTGGTCATTGCCATCCTCGGCACGATCATCGTCGCTTCCATTGTGAAGGCCGTCGTCGGCCTGCGTGCGGATGAGGAGGTCGAAACCGTCGGTCTCGATCTCGCTGAGCACGGCGAAGAGGGTTACCACGGCGCGTAGTATCAAATCAATTAACCAAAACCAAATCGTGTCCGCTGTGCCAGTTTGTCTGTCGGAACCGCGACTGGCACAGCGGCGCGTTCAAGCAACCAATGGAAACAAAGAAAAAACAAAGTAACGTGGGCAGCCCCAGGCAGGTGTTGGAGCTGGCCAGGAAGCAGGGCGCGAAGATGGTGGACGTGAAGTTCGTCGATACCTTCGGCACCTGGCAACACTTCACCGTTCCTTTCAGCGAACTCTCCGAAGAAAGCTTCTCCGACGGCCTCGGGTTTGATGGTTCCAGCATCCGCGGCTGGAAAAGCATCGAAGCTTCCGACATGCTGGCCATGCCTGACCCGGCCACCGCCTTCCTCGACCCGTTCATGGCCGAGCCCACTCTTTCGCTGACTTGCACCATCGCCGAGACCGGCACTAAGGAAGCCTACACCCGCGACCCGCGCGGCATCGCCCAGCGTGGCGAGCAATACCTCCAGTCCACCGGCGTCGCCGACACAGCCGTGTTCGGGCCCGAAGCCGAGTTCTTCATCTTCGACAACGTCCAGTTCGACGCCAAGCCCAACGGCACGTTCTATAGCGTGGATGGCGAGGAAGGCATTTGGAACACCGGCCGCGAGGAGATGCCCAACCTGGGTTACAAAATCCGCCACAAAGAAGGTTACTTCCCGGTCGGCCCGGCGGACACGCAACAGGACATCCGCACCGAGATGTGCCTGGTGATGGAGAAGTTGGGCATCCAGATCGAGCGGCAGCACCACGAGGTGGCCACTGCCGGCCAGGCGGAAATCGACTTCCGCTTCGATACCCTGGTCAAGACGGCCGACCACATGATGGTTTATAAATACGTCCTCAAAAACGTGGCCAAGAAACACGGCAAGACGGTGACTTTGATGCCCAAGCCGCTCTTTGGCGACAACGGCAGCGGCATGCACACCCACCAAAGCTTGTGGAAGAAAGACAAACCGCTCTTTGCGGGCAAGGAATACGCCGGCCTGAGCCAGATGGCCCTCTACTACATCGGCGGCTTGTTGAAACACGCCAAAGCCCTGTGCGCCCTGTGCAGTCCGACCACCAACAGCTACAAGCGCCTGGTGCCCGGCTACGAAGCGCCGGTCAACCTGGCTTACTCGGCCAGGAATCGTTCGGCGGCCATTCGCATTCCGACCTTCAGCGAGAGTCCGAAAGCCAAACGCATCGAGTATCGGCCTCCCGGTCCCAGCGCCAATCCATACTTGTGTTTCACCGCCTTGTTGATGGCGGGATTGGACGGCGTGCTCAACAAGATCGATCCGGGCGAACCGATCGACAAAAACATGTATGAACTGCCGCCGGAGGAGATGGCCAAAGTGCCGCAGACCCCGGGCAGTCTGGACGAGGCGCTGGACCATCTGGAAAAGGACCACGCCTTTCTGTTGAAGGGCGACGTGTTCACGCAAGATTTCCTGGAGATGTGGATCACCCACAAGCGCAAGGAAACCGACGCCATCCGCCTGCGCCCGCACCCTTACGAATTCTTCCTCTATTACGATGTGTAAGACTTAGATCGAACGATCCGGGAGGAACCGAGCGGCGCGGACTTTTGTCCGCGTCGTTTTTGTCTCTTGGGGGCCACGGCGGGTGATCTCAGTTGCCTTGGCCGTGTAGCGGCGGCCATCCTGGCTGCCGTAGAGGGCGGCATCCTGCCGCCCGGAAAGAATGCACGGTTTATCAGCGATCCACGAATATCCGGGCGGTTCGGGGCCTGCGTGAGATTGATCCGCCGGGCAGGATGCCCGGCTCCGCGGCAGCCAGGATGGCGGCCGCTACGCCGACAAATACATAGCGTCGCTCCGCGACCGCTGGACAAGCAAAAAAATTCCTGAAAAACTCGCCCGGTGAAACAGTCGATTGTGGCTTTGGATATGGAAGGGGTGCTGACGCCGGAAATCTGGATCGCGGTCTCCGAAAAAACCGGCATCCCGGAACTTCGACGCACCACGCGCGAGGAGCCGGACTACGACAAGCTCATGAAATACCGGCTCAACCTCCTCGACCAGCACGGATTGAAACTGTCCGACATTCAACGAGTGATTGGCGCCTTGCGGCCGTTGGACGGCGCGCTGGAATTTCTGCGCCGATTGCGCTCGACCACCCAGGTCATCATTCTTTCCGACACGTTTGAGGAATTTGCCCAACCGCTGCTGCAACAATTGGAGTGGCCCACGCTGCTCTGTCATAAGCTTGACGTCGTCAACGACCGCATCGTCAATTACAAGCTGCGCGTCAACGACCAGAAGAAGAAGGCAGTCGCGGCGCTGAAAAGTTTGAATTACAACGTCGTCGCTACCGGCGATGCCTACAACGACACCGCGATGCTCAAGGAAGCAAATGTCGGCTTCTTGTTTTGCGCCCCGGAAAACGTTAGGAAAGAATTCCCTCAGTTCAAAGCGGTCGAGACCTACGCGGAATTGCTAAAGCTCATCAATGAGGCGTTGTAAATCCGAATTCCGAATTCCAAAATCCGAAAGAAGCCCGAAGCTCGAGTTGGGCGCAACCTGGCACTACCACCACATTGCGTCCGGTCTGCAAGATTTCCGAAGACCCCTCACCCTTGTCCCTCTCCCCATCCGATGGGGAGAGGGTGGCCTTCAGGCCGGGTGAGGGGAATACGTGCGTCACATCAGCTGGGTGGTGGTGTCGAGTTGCGCCCGGACTTCGTCATTCCTTCGTCATTCGTCATTCGGGATTCGGATTTTAGTTAGTCCTCCGCTTTCGACTCACGACCGGTCAGGTCGCGCAAGGCCAACGCCACGTTCTTGCCCTCGTAAAGCATTGCATAAACTTCATCGATGATCGGCGTGCTCACGTTGAGCTTGCGCGCCAGTTGCCAGGCCGACCGCGCGGTCGGATACCCTTCCGCCACGTTCACCATGTTTGCCAGTATATCCGCGATTTTTTCGCCGCGGCCGAGCCGTTCGCCGAAACCGCGATTGCGACTGAGCCGCGAAAAGCACGTCACGGTCAAATCCCCCAGTCCGCTCAGACCGGAAAACGTTTCCGCTTCGGCGCCGCACGCCACACCGAGTCGGCGAATCTCGACAATCGCCCGTGTCACCAGCGCCGCTTTGGAATTATCGCCAAAGCCCAGTCCATCCGAAACGCCTGCGGCAATGGCAATGACGTTCTTCAACGCGCCCCCCAGCTCGACGCCCAGCAAGTCGGTGCTCGTATAGACGCGAAATGCCGGCCGATGAAACAAATCTTGCACTTTCGGCGCTGTTTGGATGTCCGTGCTCGCCGCCACAATGGCGGTCGGAATGCCGCGGGCGACTTCCAGCGCAAGCGAAGGTCCGGACAACGCGGCGACGCGCGCCTCCGGCGCGTTCTGGCGCAGAATGCCGCACATCGTCAATCCAGTGTCGTGCTCGATCCCCTTCGTGACGCTGACGGCGATTCCGCTGTAGTGCGCCAGACATCGCGTCACTTCGCGGAAGGCCTTTGACGGCACCGCAACGACGACACACACGCTGTCATGCACCGCTTTGGTGGGATCCGTCTCCAGCCGCCAATCGCGCGGCAGTTCGATGCCCGGCAGGTAAGGTTCGTTGCGTCCGGCGCGGCGCAGCTCCTCGAGGTGGCGTGGATCATGGCCCCATAGCGTGATGCTGCGTTTGCTTTCGTGCAGCAACTTCGCCAACGCCGTTCCCCAGGCGCCCGCGCCAAGCACCGTGACTTTCATGTGGTGGGTGGTTTTTTCCGCGAACCGACTCGGTTTTCGGTTCCGTTCAGCAGGCGCTGAATGTTGGCCTTGTGTTTGTAAATAGCCAGTACGCTCATCGCACCCGTCACGATGGTCAGCGTCCAGTCGCCGTAGAAAAACCAGGTCGCAAACGGCAGGGTGAACGACGCGACCAGCGAGCCGACCGACACGTACCGCGTCAGCGCGAAAAATATGATCCAAAGGCTCAGAATGATCAGCAACGCCCACGGCACAATCCCCGCCAGCACGCCCGCCGATGTGGCGATGCCTTTGCCACCCTTAAACCTGAGCCAGCAGGTGTAGTTATGGCCGATGACGACCGCTAAACCGCCGATCAGCCGCAAATACACTTCCTCAGCGGGCGCGACGGAGAAAAATCTGATCGCGAAATCAGCCAGCCAGGCGCAGGCCGCGAAACCTTTCAACCCATCGACTACCAGCACGAAGATGCCCGCCGGCTTGCCGAGAAAGCGGAAAACGTTCGTCGCGCCGATATTCCCGCTGCCGACCGTGCGAATGTCAACCCCCTTGGCCCTGGCCACAAGATAACCCGTCGGAATGGAACCGAGCATATAGGCCCCGACGACCACAGCGATGTAGCTGAGGAATTGCACGAAGTGAATGTAGGTGCTCCGACTTCACGGTTCCAAGAGGAAAGTTGAGTTGCCAGTTGTCAGTCGTCCGTGGTCAGTGGCAAACTCGCGCCGTGGCTGCCACCGACAACGCTCAACGAACAACAAATAATTCCCGAATCAAAGTCGCTGTGCTCGGGGTCGGTTCGCTCGGCAAGGAACACGCGCGCATTTACGCGGAACTGGCGGACGGGGCGCTGGTCGAGTTTGTCGGCGTTTACGACGTGGTCGCCGAAACGGCGCGGAGGATCGCCGCAAAACACCGCGTGCGCGCTTTCGCCTCGGTGACAGGGGCCGTCAACGCGAGTGACGCGCTGAGCATTGTGACGCCCACGACGACGCATTTCGACCTCGCCAAAACCCTGCTCCAGCAAGGCAAGCATGTGTTCGTCGAAAAACCGATGACCAACAACGCAAACCAGGCGGCAGAACTGGTCCAACTCTCGCAGCAACACCGCTGCGTCCTTCAAGTCGGCCACGTCGAGCGGTTCAACCCGGTTTTCAAATACCTCGAATCGGTGGCGACCGAGCCGCGGTTCGTCGAAGCGCATCGGCTTTCACCGTACCCTGTGGTGGGACGGGCTGCCGGCCCGTCTTTGACAGGCAAGGTGCCTGTCCCGCCACGCAGCACGGACATTGGCGTGGTGCTCGATTTGATGATTCACGACCTCGACGTGGTGCTCGCTTTCGTGAAATCACCGGTCGTGAGCATGGATGCCGTTGGCATTCCCGTGTTGAGCCAGTCGGAGGACATCGCCAACGCGCGGTTGCGCTTCGCCAACGGCTGCGTCGCAAACCTCACGGCCAGCCGCGTCAGCCCGGAAAAGATGCGCAAGATTCGCGTCTTCAGCGCCGGCCCGGTGACCAGCTACATCTCGCTCGATTACCGGGCTCAGGAAGGTTTCATCTACCGCATCGCGCGCGAAGGCGAAGAGGAATCGTCGCTGCTGAAAAAACTGTTGAAGTCGAAGGACAGGACCATCGTGAGCGAGTTCGGCGGCAAACGGATCGTGCGCGAGCCGGTGCCGTTGCAGAAGGAGGAGCCGCTCAAACTGGAGCTGCAACATTTCATCGAATCGGTGCGCGCGCACCGGACACCGCTCGTCAGCGGCGAATCGGCCAAGCGCGCGCTGGATGTGGCGTTTGAAATCACGAGGCAGATTCAGGGTACATTGCCGACTGTTTGAACGAACGGCTTTACGGATATCAAAATCGGGTGTAGCAAAGCAGTTGAAATCACTCCCTGCCACCGCGCCGCCACGGAAAATCAAGACAGTGAACTCCACACGTTTCATGCTCATCGCCGGCGAAGCCAGCGGGGACTTGCTCGCCGCCGAGCTGGTCAAGGCGTTGGAGCAGTCGCCGGAAGTGGAGGCGATGCCGTTTCCGCCGGAATTTTTCGGCGCGGGCGGACCGAAGATGGCCGAAGCGGGCGTGGAATTGGCGGTGGACCTGACGCAGCATTCAGTCATCGGGTTGTTCGACGCGCTGAAAAAGTACCACGAGTTCAAACGCATCTTCGACCAACTCTTTCAACTCGCCCTCGAACACGCGCCGGACGTCATCATCTGCGTCGATTTCTCCGGGTTCAACCACCGCTTTGCGAACGCCATCAAAAACTATGTCCGCGCGCGCGCGGCGAGCTTCCTCAACTGGAATCCAAAGATTGTGCAATACGTCTCGCCGCAGGTCTGGGCGTCGCGACCGGGCCGCGCCTATCAACTGGCCCGGGATGTTGATTTGTTGTTGAGCATTTTTCCATTCGAGAAGGACTGGTACGCGGCACGGGTGCCGCAGTTGCGGGTGGAATTCGTCGGGCATCCGATGGTGGACAGATATGCGAACGCGGAACGCGTAGCCCCCGACGTGAGAGGGAGGAACACGCCGATCGCCGCAACACCGGAAAACCAGGCCCGCCTCCTCACGTCGGCGGCGACAGTGTTGCTGCTTCCCGGCAGTCGCGTCGCGGAATTGCGTCGGCACCTGCCGTTGATGACTGCGACGGCGCGTAAAATTCGCGAGGCGAAACCCGAGACGCGCTTCAAAATGGTTTTACCGAGCGAAGAATTGAAGCGCCTGGCGGACGAGCCGTCTGCGTTCCTGACCGATCTGGAAATTCGAATCGGCGGTCTGGCCGAAGCGTTGGCCGCAGCCGATCTGGCGATCACCAAATCGGGCACGATTACGCTGGAATGCGCTTACTTCGGCGTCCCGGCAGTGGTCTTCTACAAAACTTCCTGGCCCTCTTACCTCGCCGGCCGGATGGCCGTCGGTGTCGAACACCTTGCGATGCCGAACCTGCTCGCGGGCGAGGCGATTTATCCGGAATTTATCCAGCACGCCGCAACACCGGATCGCATTGCTCGCGCTGCGCTGGACTTGTTGAACAATTCGGAACGGCGAAACGCCGTGAAAGCAAAGCTGGCACAAGTAATAAAATCTTTGGGCGCCCCCGGTGCCAGTGAGCGGGCGGCAAGAGCGGTGCTGCGTCTTTTCGACCGGGAACCTGTTCCAATCCGCGCCGCCCTCGCGGATTGAAACCATTTGCGTCCGCGCGAACACCTCGCGCGCTTCAGGAAGCACAGGACGTTTTTCCCTCTCTCCCCGCGAGGAACGAGCGGGGAGAGAGCTGGAGAGAGGGGAAACTGAACGGCCTCCTCTCCCCGACCCTCTCCTCTTTTTTTGGGAGGAGAGGGAGAAGGGAAGCGCTGCTGCGCTCCAAGCAAACTACTTGCCGAACACTGGCGAGACGCCCGCCGCTACGTCGCTAAGCGCATACCTGGCCGCGAAGAAGGATTGGTTTTTTCCTGAATTGACGCCATATTCTCCGCGTCAATTAGGAGCGCGCGTGAAGAAAAGCATCGCCCAAACAATTTCCATTGCGGCGGCAAGTTTGCTGCTCCGAAGCATCGTCGCCACGGCGGCTCCCGTTGAACCCGACCGTGCAGGCATCGAGTTCTTTGAGAAGAAAATCCGACCCCTCTTCGTCGAGCATTGCTACAAGTGCCACAGCAAGGACGCCGAAAAAGTCAAAGGCGGGCTGCTGCTCGACACGCGCGACGAAATGTTGAAGGGCGGCGATACGGGCCCGGCGATTATCGCGGGCGATCCGGAGAAAAGCCTTTTAATCAAGGCGGTCCGTTACACCGATGAAGACCTGCAAATGCCGCCGCGCAAAAGCGGCGGCAAACTTTCCGAGGAGCAGATCGCCGATCTCGAAGCGTGGGTGAAAATGGGAGCGCCGGACCCGCGCACGAGCGAGGCCGCAGTTCAGAAAGGACCGCCTCTTTCCGACCCGGAGAAAGTACGCCATCATTGGGCGTTCAAGCCGATCCGTCACCCCGCCCCGCCCGCGGTCAATAACAAGCGCTGGGTCAAGAACCCGATCGACGCCTTCGTGCTGGCGAAGCTCGAATCCAAAGATATGATCCCGGCGCGCCAGGCAGACAAACGCGCACTGATTCGCCGCGCGACTCACGATCTGACCGGGCTGCCACCGACACCGCAGCAGGTCGAAGATTTTCTCGCGGATAATTCGCCGGAAGCGTTTACCA
>QHPA01000469.1 GCA_003218935.1 Verrucomicrobiota bacterium | reverse complement strand
AGTTTCCGGCTGAGTCGGTGTAAGCCAGTCTGTTGGTGTGTACGGCAGCGTTAAGGATGGGCGCCAGGGCAGAGATGCTCGTCACGGCCCCGGATTTCATAACCGTGCCCGTCACGTTTGTCCCGTCGAGTGAGAACGTGATGGAATTGGTAACAAGCGTGGTCGCCCCGTCGGTTATCTCGACCCGCATCAGAGGTGCTGGCGGGACAACGGACCCGGTTCCGGACGGATCGATCCAGGTCGTACTGGAAGGAGTCGCGAAGGTAATAAGAGGCGGGCTTGCCATAGTTTCGCGGAAGGCTTTGATGGAGTTGGCCTGGTTCGTATCGTTCACCAGATAGCGATTGCCGGAAGTGGTGCCGGGCGCAAAAGTATAGAATTCGATCCCCGAGTTGGCGCCGGTGTTTTCCCACCACAGCAGGCGGAATGGATACAAACCCGCCTGCGTCACGGTGATGTTGGCCTCGGTGTTGCCAAACCCACGGGTTGTGTCCAGACTAATGAGTTGAAGGGTGCTTGGAACACGATTCACTCCGCTGCCGATGGTCAACCTGAAGCCGTCATCACTGTTCACACCGAAGCGGACCGTGCCTGCCGGCAGTTGCAGGAACCCGGTGAATTCCACGGCGAAGTAATCCCCGCTCAAGGTGGTGCCCGGTATTCCAAGTTCCGGATCGTTCGGAATGTTCATTGGCACCGCGGCGCTTGGATTGAAGTTTTCGCCAGCCGTCGCGACGTTGGGATCATTGATCGCCTGTTCGTGCAGATTGATGTATCGGTCAATATTGTAGACGAAGTCACCATCGGCGGGGTCGGCCGTGGCAGCATTTCCGGCTGCGAACGGCTGGCCGGTCATTGGATCGATGGCTTTTCCTGAGATGAGAGCTTCCGCGCGATGCACTTGGTCCATGGGAAGGCCGGAGTTTCCCTGAACTATGTACATTTTCATCCCTGGGACATTTGTATTAACGAACCCCGGCGGAGCCATCATATTGGTGCTTATGGTTTGAGCTGAGGCCAGTTGCAAGCTGCTGATTACCGCCAGACTCGCGAAAACAGGTTTGAAGGTGGTGAAATGTTGCATGTTTCGATTGGGGTAAGAGGTCACACCCGCTGGAAGCGGGATATTTGGGCGATAGCAGGCACCAAAAAGTCATAGTTCATCCAGGGGATGGTCATTTTTCGCTATGCCACCATGGAATCAAATCTTCCGGCTGAGGAAAATAAGGTGTTTACCCCATTTTGCCGGGAGGTAGTTACCCCATACCGCGAGGTGGGGTCCGTGTCTGAACTATATCACCACTTGACAAAAGAATTTGTTCTGACCGGTGGACCTGGCCCAAAAGTCTTCGCTCGCATTTTCAATCAGCCTGTGCTTTATCCTGAAGCGTGCGCCTTCCCTCCTTCCCCCAGGTTTGGATCCTGTCCGCTCTGCTCAACCCGGCGATCATTGCCGGTGAACCGATCGTTCACATGCTCGTGCCCGGCTTCACCGTGCGCGAACTGCCGCTGAGGCTTCCCAACATCAACAATCTTCGCTTCGCGCCAGATGGACGACTGACCGCCCTGGGTTACGATGGCCGCATCTGGTTGCTCCGTGACTCGGATGGCGACGGTCTCGAAGACACCGCGGAATTGTTCTGGGACAAGCCGACCATCAGTGTGCCCGTCGGCATCGCGTGGTCCACGGACGGGCTTTACGTTTCATCGCACGGTAAGGTTTCGCTGTTGCGCGACACAGACCGTGACGGCAAGGCTGACACCGAGGAAATCATTGCCAGCGGCTGGCCGGCGACGGATGTGGGGTCCGGCGGCGTGGATGCGACGGCGGTGACGCTCGACAAAGAGGGGAACGTTTATTTCGGCTTACTGGTGGCGGATTACTCGAACGCTTATCGACTGAGGAAGCGAAAGGATTTGAAACCGGATGAACGCGCCTGGCTGGAGGCGCGCGGCGACAAGGGAGGTGATCCCGATGAACAAGTTTCGCTTTACGACGTCAATTCCGTTCGCGGCACGATCCAAAAATGGTCGCCCAAAACAAAACAACTTGAAACCATCGCCACAGGAATCCGCGTGCCATTCGCGCTGACATTCAACAAAGCGGGTGATCTGTTCAACACCGACCAGGAAGGCGAAACGTGGATGCCCAACGGCAATCCGCTCGACGAGTTGAACCACATCATTCCCGGACGCAACTACGGCTTTCCACCGCGTAGGACAGGCGTCCCGCCTGTCTCGCTCTGATAACCAAAAAAAGCCAGGCGAGACGCCTGCGTTACCGTGTTCGCCCGCCCAAGGATTGTTCGGCCCGAAATGGTGGGAAGGCGACGCGTTTGTGGCGGGCGAATCGCGCGGCAAAATCTGGCGCGTGCGTTTGGTCAAGACGCCGCACGGCTATGTCGGCAGGGAATTTCTCATCGCACGCCTGAGCATGTTGACGCTCGACCTCGCGATTTCTCCCAAAGGCGATCTTTATGTCTGTTGCCACAGCGGTCTGCCCGATTGGGGCACGGGGCCAACGGGCGAAGGCAGGATTTTCAAAATTTCCTACACCGACCCGAAGGCGCCGCAGCCGGTCATCGCGTGGGACGACGGCCAGCCGGAAGCGCGCGTTGCCTTCGATAAACCACTTGATCCGTCCGTAACTAATGCCGTCGTCGGACAACAAATCGAATTTGGCGAATACGTCCGCGCTGCCGACCGTTACGAAGTGCTCAAGCCGCCGTATCAAGCCGTGAAACAACAGGAAGCCGCGCCACGCGGAAGGTTGACAATCCTCTCGGCGAAATTGGACGACGACAACCAAACGCTCGTGCTCACGACAGATCGGCGTCCACAGGCACTGACTTATGCCCTGACAATTCCAGGGGTTAAAACGAAAGGGAGCAAAAGTGGCGGAGAAACAATTGATTTGGATTACGATCAGAGTGGCGTAGCCATGGGCTTGACCAAAAATAAACTTTTTATGGATTCCAAGCTCGTTCGCGATTTCGCCCGCGAGGCTGGCATGGACACGTGGGAGTATATCTGGATCGGCTGGCTTCCCTATGCAGGGGTCGAGTTCGCCAAGCCTTTTTTTGGCCCTTCAAAATACTTTGCGGAGGCCGAAAGAAAGCTTGGCAACAGAACCGGCTCACACTTTAGAATCATAACGCGTCCGAACTTCCCATATCCGGACGTTACACTCCGCGTGAAATCGACAAGTCCATTTGGCCTGGTTTCCGCGGCAGGACGACTAGCAATGAATTCAGTTACGGGCCAGGATGGGAAACAATTTGCTGACGTTGTCTTGAATGAGGA
>QHPA01000238.1 GCA_003218935.1 Verrucomicrobiota bacterium | reverse complement strand
AGTAAACAAACCGTTACTGAGGGCGCATGGGCGCTGACGCGGGCAGAATTGCAAGAACGGCCACTAGCGGGATGGCAGACGATTGGAAACCTGAAGCTCTATCATGAAAAAAACAATCACCGACCGCGAAACGAACCAACCGAGCGGCTTCACCCTGATCGAATTGCTGGTGGTGATTGCGATCATCGCGATTCTGGCGTCGCTGCTCCTTCCCGCCCTGGCCAAAGCCAAGGAGAAGGCCAGAGGCATCAAGTGTTTGAGCAATATGAAACAGATCATTCTGGGCTACACGATTTACGCAAACGACAACAAAGACGACATAGTGACGCTATATCTCTTCGCCAAAGCCCCGCCCGGCGCGCTGTTCCCGGGGGACGTTACCTGGTGGGTCGATTTGCTTCGCCCCACGCTGCAAGGAACCAATATCATCAAGTGCCCCAGTGTGCAGACCCAGTTCGGCATCGCCATGAATCATCCCGAGCTTTCAGCCTGGTCCGACCAATCCCGACCCAAGTTGTCCAGTGTTAAAAAGCCCAGTGAATCCATTCCTCTGGCAGACGCCGGCCTGGTCAGCAACCCGAAAGAGCGGGATCCGGACTTATGGCGTGAGACACCTCGCGCTGAGTTTTTGTATTGGCGCACCCCGACGAATCGAGGGTACTACGACGATGTGCCTCATCGTCCGGTCCCCCGGCATAACAAGAGAAGCAATTGTGGTTTTGTTGATGGCCATGCGCAAACCTTGAAAGTCAGCGCCATCGGCCTTCAGTATTTTCCGGGCAAGGACGAAGCCGGCAACACCGCCACGGGCGCGCCCTGGTTGGGCGGCAACGGAAAGTACGATCCTCGCTGGCTCTGGGACCTGGAATAGATACTTGACAGTGTGGCCGTCGGTTCGATCGCAGCGACGTCGGAAAACGAGAGCAACCGGACGGCAGAACCGCAACATGAACCGGAAGACCATCCTCGGCGCCATCGCCGTTCTGGGGATTCTCAGCGCTTCGAGTTTTCTCGTTCTCACCCGGCGGGAACCGAAAATCGAATTGGGCCCATACCAGTCGTTGGGAGCGGTGGCGGCTGAGGAAACCATCAAGCTGATCGGTGACAGGCGCCAGATTGTTGTCGTCGCTCAGGATAGCCGCGAATTCGAAATGCCCGCGCTGGCAGCTCAGATCAAGGCGTTCCAGGCAACGGCGCGAAAAAATGCAAAGGTGACGGTTGACGTCGAAAAGATCACTATGGATGCCATGACGATGATGACCGCCGGAGGAAGAATCCCGGCAGAGCAATTCTTCAATTTACTTCAGAAGCATCCAAAGGCCGGAGCGATCGTCCTTTTTCTGGGGTTCCCCCTGTTGGCAAATCGGGACCTGGACGCATTGCAACAGAAGGCTCCGAAGATAGTCGTCGTGGCTGGTTACCGTCCCGATTACCAACCGCTCCTGGAGAGGCGCCTCATCGATCTGGCGATTGTGCCTCGGTTTGATGCCCTCCCGGAGACGGCCAGGAAACCGCAGACTCTCCGTGAATGGTTTGAGCAGGAGTATGTGATCGTCGCGCCGGACACGGCAGCGGCTTTGCCGCGCTGAGTTCTCTGCCTCGGCGCGCGGCGAATTCGCGTCCATTATTGCGCTGCCAACCGCTCGGGTGGCGCCTGGAATGCGCGCGCCCGGAAGAGAAAATCCACAATGTTCCCTTCGTGCGGCTGGAGCCAGTTCAGTTGAATCGTCGGAATCGGGCCGATGTTCAACCGGTCAATGTTCGTGGCGTCGATGAGCTGGCGTTCCCACGCTTTGTCGTTCGTAATGGCGCTGCAAACGAGCGTCTGGCCGATCTTCTCGATCATCTCGGCCTGCGAACACTGCACGACCGTCACGTACGGAAACATGTATTCGGTCTGGGCAATCTTGCGCTCGGGCGCGTCGCTGTGGATGACCCATGGACGCAAATAAGCGCAGCGTTCCTTCTCGACGAGGCGCGAGCCGAACTTCGCCGTCATGTCGGTCACGCCGTCCTCTTTCATCTTGTCGAGAATTGAAGCGTGGATGGCTTGGGCCTGGCCGGGCACGGTGAAGGCCGCGAGGCCGGCGGTGGGATCGTCCGGCGGCTTGGCGTCGATGGGGCCGAGCCGCTCCGCCAGCGCCTGTGCGATTTCTTTCGTGTGACGCGAGGCCCAGACGCCGGAACAGTTGATGCAGCCGCGTCCGCTGTTCATGTGGACGCTGTCCACCATCAGATCGACGTATTTCTCCCACTGGTCCACCACGTCGTCGCCCAGCAGGATTTTGCTGAAACCGGGGCCGTGGACCTGCACGCACGGGTTGCCGTGATAGCGTTGCACCGTCTCGGTGCTGCCGAAAATTTTCACGCGATGACAGCGGTTGACAACTTCCGCGCCCATCTCGCCGCCGCCCGGATAAACGCTGATCGCTTCACGCGGCACGCCCGCCTGGAAGAACGCCTCGGCCATGCGATAGGGCGTCCATGGCTCCTGCGGACCGGGCTTGAGCACGAGGCCGATTTGCATCGGGATGACCGGCATCCAAAGCGTATGCACCCCGGGCGAGTTGGAGGGCAGCACCAGGCCGAGCACCGGTGATTGCGCCTGGTAACTGACGATGACACCTCGCGACTCCATGCCGTAACCGCGCGTGAGGAGTTCGAGGTCGAGACCGCGCGTGAGGGAATCGAGAATGCGTGCCATGTTCGAGAGCACGAAGTGATTCTTGGACATGTTGGCCTTGCACATGTGCTCCGGCAAACCGGTGGACGCGGATTGCTGGCGCGCAAAATCGTCCGGCGATTGCTGGCCGTCGCCCATCGGCAGTGTGGCGTCTTTGTAAAGCTCGCCGGCTTTCTTCATCATCGCGATGAGCTGGCGGACTGGAATCTCGCGGAGCACGTCACGGGCGCGCTGCGCTTTCTTCATGTCCCTGGCGAGCAGGCCGGGATTGGCCTGGCCCACCTGCGCCAGCGTTTCACCAGTGACGAAATGGACGACCTTGTCGAGTTCAAGGCTCTCGTAAGGTTGGCCCCAGCGGAGGACGGGAATCTTGACCATAACACGCTCTAAATGTCTTTCTGACGACTGTATTCAACGATCTCATTGGCTACTCTGGAACGCGCAGTGGCAAGGAAAATTTTCTCAGACCGCGAAGATTCTCCGGAGGCGCAACGAATGTTTCCGGCCACCACAGCCCTCTCCGCTCATCGGCTCAGGGGCTCTCCGAACGAAAATTTCGCGCGTTGAACCCCCTGACCGAGGGAAAACATCGAAAGTCCAACATCGAACATCGGACGCCGAAATGAGAGAGGATCCGCGCTGCCATTCGATGTTCGGCGTTGTATGTTCCTCCGGGTCCATTCGCGGTCAAACCGGCGGATCACTTCCGCGCTTCCGGTGTGACCTTCAGTGTCACGCGCCGGCCGTCGCGCTCAACGGCGATGTCCACCGGCTGACCGATCTTGACGGCGTCGAGTGCGTAGGTGTAGTCGTAGATATTGGCGATTTTCTGGCCGGCGAACTCGATGATGATATCGCTGCCTTTCAAGCCAGCCTTTTCCGCCGGACTGCCGCCGCGCACGCCCGACAACTTCACCCCCTTTACTTCGGTTGTGTAATCCGGGACGGTGCCGAGATAGGCGCGCAAAGCGTCGCGACCGCCGGGGCCGCCGCTCCGCTCAACCTTCACGTAGTCCGGCCGCGTCGAAGCCGTGGCGAGGTCGAGCACGAGAGTGCGCGCGAAACGCGTGATGCGCTCGAGTCCTTCGAAGTTCAGTTTGTCCGTCACATCGGTGGGACGATGGTAATCGTCATGGCTGCCGGTGAAGAAAGCCAGGACCGGAATCTGTTTCGGATAGAGCGCGGTGGTGTCGGTGGGCACGTAAGGGTCGTCCTGCAGGACCAGATTGAAACCTACGGCAATGTTGCGCTTTTCAATCAGGCGCCGCCACTCGCTGGAGGAGCCGACGCCTTGCAATATCAGTTTGTTGTCCCGCAGGCGGCCCACCATGTCGAAGTTCAAATAAGCGACGATATTCGACAGCCCAAGCGGCGCGTGCTCTGCGAAATAAGACGAGCCGAGCAGCCCCAGTTCTTCGCCCGACCAGAATGCGACAATGACGCCGTGCCGGAATTCATCAGGCTTTTTCTCTTCTTCGTCGGCCAGAGATGCCGCGAGTTCGAGCACCGCGGCCACGCCGGAAGCGTTGTCGTCCGCGCCGTGGTGAATCTGGCCGGTCTCTTCGGCTGTCTCGCGCGAACTGGAGCTCTCGCCGCGGCCAAGATGATCGTAGTGCGCGCCCAGCAGGACATATTCGGCGGGCGCGGCCCTCCTTCCGGCGGGCGGGAGATGAGCGATCACGTTACGGTCGGTTTTGCGGACGCGTTCGACAGCAGTGGCCACTTTCACTTTCACTTTCGGAATCACAAATCCGCTTTCCGCGTGCGGGTTCTCGGAGTCGAGCGCGGTCTGGAGCGATCTCAAATCCTTGCCGCTGCCGGCCACGAGCGCGTCGGCGACATTCGTCGTGATGGACGCGGCAATGATGTCCGAACCGGACAGACTGCCATCGGAACTGAGTGGCACCAGCGCGCCCGGATTCGGCGAGTTCGGGCCGGTCACGACAAGAATCGCTTTGGCGCCGTGCCCGCGCGCGACCAGAGCTTTGTAGCGCAGGGCGGCGTAGAGGTTCAGTTCCTGGCGCCGTTTCGGCTCGACATTCTCAGGCACGTAACGCAGGACGAGCACGATCTTGTTGGTCACGTCCAGTCCGGTGTAGGAGTCGTATCCTTCGGCGGCCTTGCCCGCCGCGGTCAGCCCGTAGCCGGCAAAAACCACCTCGCCTTCGAACTCCCCATTTGAGGTGAAGGACAATGGGCGAAAATCTTTCTCGACCGCGAAGGTCGCGGACGCGGCGCCGGACTCGGTGGAGAGAATAAGCTGATTGCCGTTTGTAACCACTTTGACGCCGGAGCTGAATTCGAACGGCTGAAAGTAGTTCCCGTTTTGGCCAAACGGCTTGAGGTTGGCACGGCGCAATTGGTCGGCGATAAATTCCGCCGCAAGCGCGGCGCCTTTCGTGCCGGTCAATCGCCCTTCAAGCGCGTCGGAAGCGAGATAGCCGACTTCACTCCGCAAATCTTCGCCGCGGATTTCCGGTGCGTAACCGCCGACGTGAGGAGCCGGTGGCTGTTTGTGTGCCTCGACCCCTGGGCGTTCCTGCAGGCGCCACACCGGCAGCACACCGGCGCCTGCCCCGCGTTCGGGCGACGCTTTGAGGGCCGCCAACGCTGCCGGGTGGTCCCAAGCCGCGAGGAAGAGTTGTGATTTGCCGTCCATTGTTCGGTTCGAACTCCAGCAAAGTTTCTTGCCGTCAGGCGAAAAGACCGGCAGGCCATCGAATCCGTCCGTGAAGGTGACGCGCACCGGCTCGCGATCGCCGGCGGCATCGACGATGAACAGCTCGAAATTGGCAAAGCCGAGTTTGTTCGCGGTGAAGACGAGGTATTGGCCGTAGGGATGATAAAACGGCGCCCAGGACATGCAGCCGAAGTCAGTGAGTCGGCGCACGTCCGAGCCGTCGAGTTTCATCGTGTAAATGTCCGCATTGATGCCGTTCGTGTCGAAGCGGCGCCAGAGGATGCGCCTGCCGTCGGGCGAGAAGAACGGCCCCCCATCGTAGCCGGGCGTGAACGTGAGGCGTTTCTGGCCCGATCCGTCGGCGTTCATGATGTAAATCTCGCCGAAGTAGGCGGGGTCGTTCTGGAGACGTTTGCGGTCTTTCGACGAAAGCTTTTCAGCCGGATAAGCGTCGCGCAGCGAGGTGAAGACAATTTTCTTCCCGTCGGGCGAATAAGACGCTTCAG
Organism: Verrucomicrobiota bacterium; assembly: GCA_003218935.1. Lineage (GTDB taxonomy): Bacteria > Verrucomicrobiota > Verrucomicrobiia > Limisphaerales > AV2 > AV2. The sequence goes on along the minus strand of QHPA01000238.1, from coordinate 2,749 downwards.
CGTCGTAGCCGCATGCGCTGGTCAGGCGACGCAACCGACTGCCGTCGTGTTTGGCGACGAAAATGTCGAAGTGCTCGTCGTAGTCCCATGAGTAACGACGTTCCTTGCCTGAGCCGCGGAAATCGAGCTCGGTCTTTTGCTTCGCCTTCGCGTCCGAATCAAGATGCGTGGAAGCGAAGAGGACTTCGTCGCTGTTCGGACGGAAAAAGGCGCAGGTGGTCTTGCCGCTGCCTGGCGACACACGATGGCTGTCGCCGGTTTCGAGGTCGAGAAGGTAAATCTGGTAGAATGGGTTGCCCGGCTCGCGTTCGCTTTGGAAAACAAGCGCTCTGCCGTCGGGCGAGAAATAGCCTTCGCCGCTGCGCCTGCCTTCAAACGTGAGCTGGCGGATCTGTGACAGGAACTGAGCTTCGCCGGGCGCATTGGTTTCAGCACCGCTGAGGGAAAAACACGCGACCAACAGTTCCACCCACACGATAGTGAGCGAGGGCGCCTTTTTCATAAGACAAATTTCATTCTGCCACAAACCAGCGTTAAAAGCAGGGAACAATATTTGTTGGTTTGCCAAATCCGACGGTTTTGACTATAGAGCGTCGGCAACCAGGCGACCGGCTATGTTTTGGACCCGAAAGAACAAAGAGGAGCATCGCTACTACCTCTTGCCCGGCATGGGGCGATCGAACCGCAGAAAACATCAGCAATTCGTCCGGTGGGCCGTCGTGGTCGGATTTCTGGCTTCGGCCCTGTTTGCCTACCTTCTCTATCTGCTCAGCCAGTCGCATTGAGGCGGCATCCGCCCGGCGGTTTGCGGAAAGCTAACCCGTCGGCCCACAGATTGCTCCAGCGCGGGTAGCCGCCGAGGTGACGAGGCGGATGTCTGTTTGCATCACTGTCCGCCTCCTTACTTCAGCGGCTGCGGCGAATACACACGCGTGGACGAAAGGCAAAGTCGGGTCGCACCGCCACTTCGCTGCGCCCATTCGCCTTGCAAATAAGTCCGGTCCGAAAATACTTCGGCGGATGACAAGACGTCAAAAAGTCACCACCGAGCCTCTATTTCTCGGGATCGAATGCGGTGGCACTCGCACCACCGCCGTGCTCACTGAATATGAACCGACCTGTTTCCTCCAAAGCAAGTTTGGGCCGGCCAATCTGCGGCTCCTGAGCGACGCCCAACTGGTTGAACACTTTCGCCCGATCGGCAATTCTCTGCCGAAACCGACCGCGATTGTGATCGGCATGGCCGGCGCGCGAACGGAAGCCGACCGCGAGCGGATCCGCCGCGCCGCTGCCAAGGTCTGGCCGGGTGTTCTATGTTACGCAACCAATGACTTGGAACTGGCTATCGTTGCAGCAGATAGTCTGGCGGATCATCCACGCTTTCGCCACCTGTGGAAGAAGCATCCAGACGGAGGGCGGTATATGCAGGGCCGCCACTCGGATGCCATCGGCATGATACCGCGCGTGCTCGTGTTGAGTGGCACCGGTTCATGCTGTTTCGGCCGGACCTGGGACGGCAAGACCGCTAAGGTCGGCGGTTGGGGCCACATCCTCGGCGATAAAGGTAGTGGTTTTGAAATCGGGCTGCGCGCGCTGAAGGCGGTGGTTTACTATTATGATTGCGAGAGTGTCTGGTCAAAGCTCGGCCAACGGCTACTGCGCAAGCTCCAGCTCAACGAGCCGGACGACTTGATTGGCTGGGCCCAACGGGCCGGTAAGGACGACGTGGCCGCGCTGGCCGTCGAGGTCTTCAACGCGTGGTCGGACGGCGACAAAATCGCTTCGGACATTCTGGAGGGCGCGGCGCACAGCCTGGCCGGCGACGCAATCAGTTGCGCGAAACGTCTGGCAAAAACAGGCGCGCAAGTGCAATTCGTTCTTGCCGGCGGCGTGTTGCTCAGGCAGCCGCGTTTTGCCAATAAGGTCAAGCGGCTCTTGCGCCGGTTTTGGCCGAACGCCATTGTCACGCCGTTGAAACGGGAAAGTGTGTGGGGCGCGGTGCAGTTGGCTCGGCGACAATTTCAAACCGGTGGAACGAGAGTCCTCGCGAGTCCTGACACACTTTTCACGCCACAGGACTCGGCGGCCAAAGCGGGTTCCTCCCGATACGGCGAGTCATTCTTCCCTTCACTCGAATCACTCAAGCTTTCGCCGACCGAACAGCGCAATCCGCGGTCGATCAACCTGGACAAGCTTTCCATCGCCGAAGCCATCGCGCTGATGTTAAACGAGGACGAAAATATTCCTCCGGCAATTCTGGTGGAGCGAGAGAAAATCGAACACGCGATCAAACTCATTGTTCGCGCCTTCGAGCGAGGTGGACGATTGATCTACATCGGCGCCGGCACCAGCGGACGGCTCGGCGTGCTCGACGCCAGCGAATGTCCGCCGACCTTCCGCGCTCCGCCGGGACTGGTGCAGGGCATCATCGCCGGCGGGCAGCGCGCCGTGTGGGAGTCAACCGAGAGCGCGGAAGACGATCCGGTGGCTGGGGCGCAGGCGATTCAATTTCGCGGCATCAATCGCAAGGATGTCGTCGTCGGCATCGCGGCTAGCGGCCGGACCCCTTTTGTCTGGGGCGCGTTGCACGCGGCCAAACAACGCGGTGCGAAAACCATTCTGCTTTGTTTCAATCCCTACCTGGAAATTTCGCGACGCAACCGGCCTGACCTCGTCATCGCGCCAGACGTTGGACCGGAGATATTGACCGGCTCGACGCGGCTCAAGTCCGGGACGGCGACGAAATTGA
>QHPA01000491.1 GCA_003218935.1 Verrucomicrobiota bacterium | reverse complement strand
ACGTCTTGCAACCGATTGTCGGCAATTATTTCCGCAACTCGGCGCAAGACTACACGGTCCTGGACTTCCTGAGCGCCCGCAGCCAGCGGCAAGTCGAAGCCGCCGGGCACATCCGCGCCGCGCTGGGCGCTTATGACGTGCAAGCGATCGACACGCTCATCGGCGACATCAATCCGCCTGCGACGTTGATGGAAACACAGACCGACCGCAAAATCGCGGAAGAACAGCGCAAGACCTATGAGGTGCAGGAAGCCGCGCAGAAGCAGCGCCAACAACTTGTGCGCCAGACTTCGCTCGCGGACATCCAGCAACAGGTGGTCGGCGCCGAACAAGGCGTGAATATCGCGGAACTGAAAGCGAACGCGAACGTCAAGCAGGCCACCGGCGACGCGGAAGCTACGCGCCTGCGCGCGCTTGGGGAAGCCGAGGCCATTCGCGCCACCGGCCAGGCCAAAGCGGAGGCATATCGCGCTGGCGTCGAGTCGCTCGGCTCGCAGGGCTACACGGTGATGCAACTCATGCAAATCGTCGGCGAGCGCAACGTGCGCATCGTGCCGGACGTCGCTGTGAGCGGTACCGGCGGAAGCACCGGTTTGGTCGATGGGCTGCTGGGCTTGTTGCTTCGCAATCAATCCAATGGAAGCCATCAGGCCAAGCAAAGCTAAACCGTCGAACGGTTGGCAAACTGCCTGGCAGGTCTGGACAAGCAAGCGGATTTGCTTTTTCATCGCCTAAACACCCTGGTTGCGACATAAGGAAACAGGAACTTATGATTTCTCTCCAGCACCTCACCAAGCGATTTGGAGCGCAGACCGCGGTGGACTCGCTCTCGTTTGAGGTTCCGGCCGGACAGATTGTCGGATTTCTCGGGCCAAACGGCGCGGGAAAATCAACCACTCTGAAAATGCTGACCGGCATGATCGAGCCCTCCCAGGGAACGGCCACAATCTGCGGTTTCGATCTGCGTCGCGAACCGCTGGAAGTGAAACGACGAGTCGGTTTCGTGCCAGAGTCCGGCGCCGTGTTTGAATCCCTGACCGGATTGGAATATCTCGAGATGGTGGCCGCCCTGTATGCAATCCCGCAAGACGCGGCCCGTGCCCGCATCCAGCAGTTCATCGCGTTTTTCGATCTCAGCTTCGAGACTTTGACCGACAAGTTGCTGGGGGCATACTCGAAAGGCATGCGGCGCAAGGTGGTCATCACCGCCGCGTTGCTGCACAATCCGCCTGTGGTGTTCTTCGACGAACCGCTGGATGGACTCGACGCGAACGCCGCTGTCGGTTTCAAGGCGCTCATACAGACGCTCGCGCGTGAAGGCAAAACCATCGTCTATAGTTCGCACATTCTGGATGTGGTGGAGCGCGTGTGCGACCGCGTCATCATCATTGACAAAGGCAAGTTGCTGTTGGATGGCCGGCCGGATGAACTCGTGGCGGCTCACGGCACAGGAACATTGGAGCGGTTGTTCACGAAACTGACCGGCGGCAGCGAGCTCGAACGTCGCGCGGAGGACTTCGCGAAAACGTTCCGGCCATGAACGCGCCTTCGGACACGCCGCCTCCGCTGCAAGCTGCGGGACCGGCGCTTTCGCCAGGCCGAACGTTGCGCCGGCTTTTTCTGACGTTGTTCCTGCGCGGTCGCAGTTCACGGGGCCTCCGCAAGGAGAGTGCGCCGAAGTCCGTCGGCTCGAAACTCGCGCTCGCGCTCGTCTTTTATGCGCTGTTCGGAATGTTCGCTTTATTCTTCCTGCAACAGCCGGTTTTTGCCCTCTCAGTTTATCTGCATGCGATGACGCTCGTCTTTCTAGGCATGTTTGTGGCCGCCTCCGCAGGCGAAGTGCTTTTTAACAAGGACGAGGCGGACATTCTGATGCACCGGCCCGTGACACCGCGCGCATTGTTGTGGGCGAAAATTGGAGTGCTGACGGAAGTTTCACTTTGGCTCGCCGGCGCTTTTAACCTCACTGGCTTTTTCGTCGGAATCGGCGGCAAGGATGGCGGTTGGCTTTTTCCAATCGCTCATGCGATTTCGACGATTATGGAGGCGCTGTTTTGCACGGGAACCGTGGTGCTGGTTTATCAGCTTTGTCTCCGATGGTTTGGTCGCGAGCGGCTGGACGGATTGATGACGACCGCTCAGGTGTTTGTCGCGGTGGCGGCGGTGGTTGCAGGCCAGGTCGTGCCGCGACTGCTCATACGCATCAGCGGGACAATAAAGTTTAACCCGGGTTCATGGTGGATTGGCCTCCTGCCGCCCGCATGGTTTGCCGGCTTCGACGACGCGCTCGCCGGACGCGGAATCCGTAGCTCCTGGGCGCTGGCCGGTTTCGGGCTGGCCGCGACAGCGGTTGTGCTTTGGCTCGCGTTTGGAAAACTGGCGCGGGATTATGAAACAGGGCTGCAAACACTCAACGAAGCCTCCGCGATCCGGTCGCAGCGACGTGCCGGTCGCCGCTGGGTTGACGTGCTGGTCCATGTGCCACCTTTGCGCTGGTGGCTGCGGGATCCGGTCGTGCGCGCGTCGTTTTTGCTGAGCGCTGCCTATTTGGTTCGTGATCGCGACGTGAAGCTGCGAATTTATCCCGGTCTGGCACCCATGCTGGTGATGCCATTCATTTTTTTAAT
>QHPA01000237.1 GCA_003218935.1 Verrucomicrobiota bacterium | reverse complement strand
GATGATTGATGGTCTTGAGCCGAAGAACTCCAAAGATTGTCCCGTGAACTGGTTCTGATTTCACCAAAGTCATCCTGCTTGATACCGACTGAATCAGCAGGCCAATATCCATCGTATGCGAAAGAAAATTCTGACGGTCGCCGCCGTGTTGGCAGGCGTGCTGGGCCTGACTGCCGTTCGATGTGATTCCGCCGAATCCGCCGGTACGTCCGGCGGCAAACGAAGCGACCGGAAGACGATCACAGTTGGCTTCTCGCAGATCGGCGCCGAGAGCGGCTGGCGGACTGCGGAGACGAAGTCGATCCGTTCGGAAGCGGCCCGACGCGGGGTCAACCTCAAGTTTTCGGACGCGCAGCAGAAACAGGAGAACCAGATCAAAGCGCTCGGCGCGTTCATCGCGCAGAAAGTGGACGCCATCATATTGGCGCCCGTGGTTGAAGCCGGGTGGGAGCCGATTCTGAAACAGGCGAAAGCGGCGAAGATTCCCGTGATTCTCGTGGACCGGGGCGTGAACGTCTCGGATGATTCGCTTTACACGACATTAATCGCTTCCGACTTTGTCGCGGAGGGAAAAATGGCGGGGGAATGGCTCGCCGGGAAACTCAACGGCCAGGGAAATGTCGTTGAACTCCAGGGGACGCCCGGCGCCGCGCCGGCCATCGACCGCAAGAAAGGCTTCGCGGAAGCGCTCGAAAAGCATCCCAACATCAAGATCATCAAATCGCAAACCGGAGAATTCACGCGCGCCAAAGGCAAGGAAGTCATGGAAGCATTTTTGAAGGGGGCCCAAGGCGGCGGGACGAAGATCGACGCGGCTTACGCGCATAACGATGACATGGCTTTGGGCGCGATTCAGGCCATCGAGGAAGCCGGCTTGAAATCCGGCTCCGACGTCCTCGTGGTTTCAATTGACGGAATAAAACCCGCATTCGAGGCAATGGTCGCCGGCAAGTTGAATTGCACGGTTGAGTGCAACCCACTGCTGGGTCCGGCGGCCTTCGATGCGGTCGAGGCGGTGCTGGCCGGCAGGCCGCTGCCGAAAAAGTCCGTTGTCCGGGACCGGATTTTCGACCAGTCCGTGGCGAAGGAAGTGATCGGGTCGAGGGAGTATTAACAAACCAGCGCAGGCGTCTCGCCTGCTTCCCTTTTGCGGGTTCCATAATTCATCGAGCAAATGCGAACGAAAATTCTCGCCGCGGTTTTGGTTGTCGGCCTGACGGGTGACGCTCGAACGGATTCCGCGGCCGTTTACACCAACCCCGTTCTCGCGGGTGATTATCCGGACCCGTCCATCATCCGCGTCGGCAAGGATTACTGGGCGACGGCGACTTCGTCCGAATGGGGGCCGCAGTTTCCGATCCTGCATTCGCCTGACCTAGTAAACTGGAAAATCGTCGGGCCGGTCTTTCCGAAGCGGCCGGCGTGGGCGGTCGCCAATTTCTGGGCGCCGGAAATTTCGGAATACCAGGGCCGCTACTTTATTTATTACGTCGGTCGCAAAAAGGACGGTCCGCTCAGCGTGGCGGTTGCCACTGCGGACAAGCCGGAAGGACCCTACACCGATCACGGCCCGCTGGTGTCGCAGGAGGACGGGTCCATCGACCCGATGGCGGTGACAGTGGAGAAGGACGAACGTTGGCTCATCTGGAAGGAGGACGGGAACAGCCGAAAGCGGCCGACCATCATTTGGGCGCAGCAACTTTCCGGCGACGGCACGAAACTCGTCGGCGAAATGAGAGAACTCATCCGCAACGACGTTCCATGGGAGGGCGCGGTTGTCGAGGGCCCGTTTGTTTTGCGGCGTCGTGATTGGTTCTATCTGTTCTACTCGGGTTCGGGTTGCTGCGGTCGTGGCTGCGCTTACGCGCTGGGTGTTGCCCGTTCGCGTGCGCTGCCCGGTCCGTGGGAGAAAAATCCCGCCAACCCGATTCTGAGCGGCAACGAACACTGGAAGTGTCCCGGCCATGGCAGCATCGTGACCGACGAGCGCCGCCGCCATTTTTTGCTCTATCACGCCTACGACGTCGAAACATTTGTTTACACCGGTCGCGAAATGCTGCTCGACGAAGTCAAATTTGGCGACGACGGCTGGCCGACGATCAACGACGGCAAGGGGCCGAGCGCGGTCGCGCCATCGCCGTTGGGCATCACCCAGACGCAGAAGGAATATTCCTTCTTCGACGATTTTACCAGCGAGCACCTCGGCGCAGGCTGGCAGTGGCCGCAGGCGAACGAACCTTCTATCCGCCTCGACGCCGCGAACGGGGGCCAACTTGTGCTCGCGCCAACGAGCGAGCACGCCAGCGACATGGTCGGCGCGGTGGTGGCGCGCTCAACCACGTCGGGCGACTATGAAGCGACCACGGTGGTCGATGCGCGCGGCTTGAAGTTGGGCGCTTTCGCCGGTCTGTCCGCCTTTGGCGACCCCGCCAATGGGCTTGGGTTGGCGGTCGGCGAAGGCAAGGCGATCGTTTGGCAGCGCGAGAAAAACCACAGCAAGACTGTCGCCGAAATGGACGGTGTCATCTGGCCGAGCGTCTATCTGCGCCTGACAGCCAGAGGCGGCAATCGGTTTCAATTTGCCGTGAGTTCCGATGGCCGCGATTGGAAACCGGTCGGTGAGACGGCCGAAGGCGGCTATCTGCCGCCGTGGGACCGGAGCGTGCGCGTGGCGCTGACTGTAGGAGGCGTGGTCGGCGCGGAAGCAAGATTCAACTCCTTTCGCATAGAGTCGTCGGCGCGGGGAATCGAAGCGCAGAAATGAGACCGATCCCTGGGCAACTGCGGCTGGGAAGCGCGGTTCTTCTCGAACCTCGGTGCACAGACAGCGCGCGAGCCTTTTTCTTCGCCTGTTCGAACCATGAACGACGGGGCAAGACTCCGTCGAGCCCTGTCCGGAGGGACCTGCCCTCTGTCGGGCAAAGCAGGCGTGCCAAACTTTGTCGCATATGCGACAAAGTTTGGTACGGAGACATCGCGTGGTTCATCAGCAAGGACGGGGTGGCGGCGAACCGAGTCTCCCCCAATCGCTCGGCAACCACGCTCTATTCGTCCGACCCATGAATTCGGCTTCGGTCATTTCGACGGACGAGGCGCCGTTGCTGGCCGTTCGCGGCGTCACGAAGATTTTTCCGGGGGTGCGCGCGCTGGACGGGGTTGATTTCACGCTGCGCCGCGGCGAAATCCACGCATTGATGGGCGAGAACGGCGCCGGCAAAAGCACGCTCATCAAAGTGCTCACAGGAGCTGACCGGCGGGACGGCGGCGAAATTCTTTTCGACGGATGCTCCATCGATCCGCGTTCGCCGGCAGAAGCTCAACGGCTTGGCATCAGCACGGTTTATCAGGAGGTCAACCTGATACCTTTTCTCTCCGTGGCGGAAAACATTTATCTCGGCCGCCAGCCGATGAAGTTTGGGCGCATTGATTGGAAGCAAATCAATCTTCGCGCCGCCGCTGCGCTCAAACACATCGACGTCGAAGTGGATGTCGCGCGGCCGCTCAACAGTTATTCCCCGGCGATCCAACAAATGGTCTCGATCGCCCGCGCGCTCGATATCCGGGCGAAAGTGCTCGTGCTCGACGAGCCCACGTCGAGTCTCGACGCGAATGAGGTAAGGCATCTGTTCGCCGTCCTCCGCAGGCTCAAAGCAGAGGGATTGGCCATCATTTTCGTCAGCCATTTCCTGGACCAGGTCTATGCGATTTCCGACCGGTTCACCGTGCTGCGCAACGGCAAACTGATCGGCGAGTATGACGCGGCGAAATTGCCGCGCCTTGAACTGATCGCAAAAATGATCGGCAAGGACTTGAAAGCGGTCGAGGAAATGAGCGCCCGCCGTGGCGCCGAGCCGGTGCGAACGGCGCACCAGCCGTTTCTGCGGGTCATCGGGCTCGGACGGCGCGGGTCGATGACACGATTCGATCTGACGATTCGCGCCGGCGAAGTGGTGGGATTGGCTGGATTGCTGGGCTCTGGACGCACAGAAACAGCGCGATTGCTTTTTGGCATCGACCGCGCTGAGGAAGGCCGGATGGAGATCGATGGAAAGCTCGTCACATTGACCTCTCCGCGCGGTGCGATTGGCCGGCGGTTCGGCTTTTGTCCTGAGGACCGCAAAACGCAGGCTGTCATCCCGGATTTGTCAGTGCGCGAGAACATTGTGCTCGCGCTTCAGGCGAGCAAGGGATGGCTCCGGAAGATTTCCACGCAACAGCAGCAAGAGCTGGTTGAGAACTACATCAAAGCGCTGGGCATCGCGACGCCGGACGCCGAGCGCCCGGTCAAATTTTTGAGCGGCGGCAACCAACAGAAAGCGATCCTGGCGCGTTGGCTGGCGTCGCGACCGCGCTTTTTGATTCTCGACGAGCCGACGCGCGGCATCGACGTCGGGGCGAAGGTGGAAATTGAGAAGCTGATCGCCCGATTGTGCAGCGAAGGCATGGCGATACTGTTCATCTCGTCGGAATTGGAGGAGGTGGTTCGCGACAGTCATCGCGTGGTGGTGTTGCGTGACCGGAAGAAAGTTTGTGAACTTACCGGTGGCCAGATCGATCTGCCTTCCATCATGCAGGCCATTGCCGCGCGTGCGGACGAATGATGAAATCCGGTCCTCGAAATCCGAAGCCCGAAACTCGAATGCCGAAAGAAATCCGAATGACAAAAACCGAAATCCATTCGAGCGGCTTGGCAGCAGCGGACCTTTTCGGGCTTTTTCAGTTATTCGTCATTCGTCATTCGTCATTCGGATTTCTCCGCCGCTGGGTTCTTGCCCGATGAGCGAAAGACTGTCCAGGCTCATGCCCGCGAGACTCCGACAACTGATCTGGCCGTTGATGGCGCTGGCGGCGCTGCTGCTGTTCAACGGGCTGTTCACCGATGGATTTGCCCGCGTCACCATCAGGGACGGTCATGCTTACGGGAGTCTGGTGGACATTTTGAAACTATCGTCGCGCGTGATGCTGGTATCGCTCGGCATGACGCTGGTCATCGCGACGGCGGGAGTGGATCTGTCGGTCGGCGCGGTGGTCGCCATCGCCGGGTCGGTCGCAGCAAGGCTGATTGTGCAACAACAGATCGGGCTGCCGATGGCGCTCGCGGCGACGTCAGGACTTTGTCTGGTTCTGGGAGCCTGGAACGGGACTTTGGTTGGCTGGCTGGGAGTTCAGCCGATTGTGGCCACTCTGATTCTGATGGTTGCGGGTCGAGGCATTGCTCAACTGCTGGCGGGCGGGCAAATCATCACGGTCGAGAGTTCGGGATTCAGCTTCATTGCAGGAGGATATTTTCTGGGGCTGCCGTTTCCGGTGACGATGGTCGCGCTGATGTTGTTGTTGACCGTCGCGTTGACGCGGGGGACGGCGCTGGGGTTGTTCATTGAAGCGGTTGGCAACAATGAAACAGCGGCTCTGTTTGCCGGTGTGAACCCCTGCGCGGTCAAAATGTTCGCATACGCCTTCACCGGGCTTTGTTCGGGCATGGCCGGTATCATTGAGGCTTCGGATATCAAAGCCGCCGATGCCAACAATGCCGGTCTCTATCTCGAACTCGACGTGATTCTGGCGGTGGTCATCGGCGGGACGCCGTTAAACGGCGGGCGCTTCGATCTGGCTGGCTCGCTGGTGGGCGCGCTGATCATCCAAACACTGACGACGACCATAAAAATGCGCGGGGTGCCGGTCGAGTACACGCTGGTCGTCAAGGCTGTGGTCGTGCTCGTGATCTGTCTGGCGCAATCGCCAGAGCTGCGAAAACTCCTTCTGCAGCGGAGGGCGAGCGCATGAAATTCCGCCTCTCCCGGACGCACATTCCGTTGCTGGCGACCAGCGCCGTCTTTGCGCTCTTTTATACCGGGGCGTCCTTCCGTTACGACGGCTTCTTTTCCTGGACGGTCTTCGTGAATCTGCTTCACGACAACGCCTTCCTCGGTTTCGTGGCGATCGGCATGACGTTTGTCATCCTCGCCGGTGGAATCGATTTGTCGGTGGGCGCGGTGGTCGGTTTCACCAGCACTTTCGTCGCGCGGCTGATCGCTCATCAGCTGCACCCCTTGCCGGCGATCCTGATCGCCCTGGTCATCGGAACGGGATTTGGCGCCGGCATGGGGGCGTTGATCCGTTTCACGGCTCTGCCGCCGTTCCTGGTCACGCTGGCGGGGATGTTTTTCATGCGCGGGCTTGGCTTCGCGGTCAGCCTGGAGACGATCCCGATCAAACATCCGTTCTATGAAGCGATCAGCGAGTTCAGTCTGCGGGTGTTTCCGGTCACGGCGATTCTCTTTCTAAGCGTCGTGGGCGCCGCGATTTACCTCGCGCATTATACCCGGTTCGGTCGTGCGATTTACGCGATCGGGGGAAGCGAACCATCAGCAGCGCTCATGGGCTTGCCGGTGAGTCGCACGAAGATCGGGCTTTATGCCTTGAGCGGGCTATGCGCGGCGCTGGGAGGCGTGACTTATACCTTTTACACATCCTCCGGCAATGCCTTGGCGGGGACGATGCTGGAACTGGACGCCATCGCCGCGGTCGTCATCGGCGGCACGCTCCTTTCCGGCGGCGTCGGCTACGTGTTCGGCACGTTGATCGGAGTGCTGATTCTCGGAGTGATACAAACTATCATTACCTTCCAGGGCACGTGGAATTCGTGGTGGACGAAGATCGCCATCGGCGTTCTGCTCCTGGCGTTCATTCTCCTGCAGCGCTTCCTGCAAAGCAGCGCGGGTCGAGGAGGGTCAGGCGTGGCCAATCCGGCAATGGCGCGTAATATGCCAGTAATACGCCCGTAATATGCCGCCAGTTTCCAGGCGTTATCGGGTCAGGGCAAGACGACCGCTGGCGTCGAAGCGAGGATCGCCAGGGCAGGTTTCTGATCTCAAACTTTGAATCGTAGCGGCGGTCTATAACCGCCGAAAAGGCGCTCGCAGAGCGCCGCAGCCAGGTAAGAACACTGCCATCGCTATCGACAAGTTGCTTCCTGGCGCTTTTGCATTAGAGTTGAACGAAATCAATTCAACGCCCCCTTTTATGAGTAAGACGAATTGCGGGTTTGGAGGTCCGCTGCGCAGGCGGCCGGCATTTACGCTGATAGAATTGCTCGTGGTCATCGCCATCATCGCGATTCTGGCCAGCCTACTGTTGCCGGCATTGGCCAAAGCGAAGGCGAAGGCCCAGCAGACCGCCTGCATCAACAACCTGCGGCAACTGGGATTGGCGACGATTATGTACGTTGGAGACAACCGGGCTTATCCCGGCAGCCTGGACGCCCAAAACGGAGTTTATGTCTGGCCCACGCGTCTCTTTACCCAAATGGGAACGAATCGTTCGGTTTATCGGTGCCCGGCCGCTGCTTCAGACAGCGCGTGGGATACGAATCTGAACAAGACGGTGGGGAGGCCGGGAGATCCCTGGGCTGTCACGCCGAACACGCGTTTTTCATTGGGGTATAACGACTGGGGATTGGGCCAGAGCATTCTCGGAGATTTGAAGAAGCCACAGCTTGGGCTGGGAGGAGATGTCACTGGCGGTGCTTTTCATGGGGTCGTCAAGGACTCCGATGTTGTCAGTCCGACGCAGATGATCATGCTGGCGGACGCGCGCGCCCAAAAAAGTGACATGGGCGCTTATGAGGCAAGTTTGGATCCCACACAAGATGTTCAATGGCCTGGAAACCGTCACAACCGGAAGACAGACATCATGTTCGCCGACGGACATGCCGAATCCGCGCGTCGCAAGAATGTCATTGATCCGGTGAAGGACAACATCTGGCGCAGCCGCTGGAATAATGACAACCAGCCTCACAATGAACTGACGTGGACGGTGAACTGGACCGCTGAAGCAATGCTTGACCGATAGTTTCGGGGCAACGGCTCCCTTGTCATTTCTCCACGGTTGCCCTTAACTTGCGTCCATGATTTACGACGCGTCGTTGGACGACTTGCTGCAAAAAGTCTGGGACGGCAAACGCATTGACCCGGCCGAGGCGCTGAGGCTCTACCATCTGCCGCTGGAGGAACTGGGCACGCTGGCGGACCGCCGACGTCAACTGGCCAAAGCAGACGCTTACGGCGGGCACGGCAACGAAATCGTCACCTACATCGTTGATCGGAACGTCAATTACACCAACGGACAAGAAAATCGAGGAGACCGTTGCGCTGGGCGGCACGCAGATACTGATGCAAGGCGGGCACCATCCCAAACTGACCAAGCAATGGTATCTGGATCTTCTGCATCACATCAAAACGAAATTTCCGCAGGTCAACATTCACGGTTTCAGTCCGAGCGAGTTCGTTCACTTCCGCGAAGTTTTCAATGAGCCACTGGAGCAGATCATTCGCGATTTCAAGGAAGCCGGGCTGGGTTCGATTCCCGGCGGCGGCGGGGAAATTCTTGTGGATCGCGTCCGCAAACGTATCTCGCCGCTCAAGGCGATGAGCGACGACTGGTTGGGCGTGATGGACGTGGCCCATCGACTCGGCCTCAATTCGTCGGCGACGATGATGTTTGGACATGTTGAAACCATTGAAGACCGCATCGAACATTTGGAACGGGTGCGCGCGCAGCAGGACAAAAGTAGGGCAGGCGTCTCGCCTGCCCAAACAACACAAGCGACTGAGCCTTCACGACCGGCTTCAATCAGCATGTCTGGAACAGACACCGAGGCAGGCGGGATGCCTGCCCTGCTTTCCGCGGGGTTTACGGCGTTCATCGCCTGGACGTTTCAAGCCGAGAATACGAAACTGAAAGCGCCGACGGTTGGCGCGCACGAATATTTGCGGATGCAGGCGTTGAGTCGGATTTACCTCGACAACATCGCGAACATCCAGAGCTCGTGGGTCACTCAGGGGCCGGACATCGGCCAGGTGGCGCTCAGATACGGCGCGAACGATCTTGGGAGCATCATGATCGAGGAAAATGTGGTGTCACAGGCCGGAACAACCTTTCGAATGACCGTGGCCGACATGCACCGACTGATCATGGATCTCGGATACGAGCCGCGCCAGCGGGACAATTGGTATCGGCTGGTAACGTTATTGAGGACCCAGGGATAAGTGACATCCAGTGGAAGTCGAAGCGTCGTTTCCCCTCACCCTGGCCCTCTCCCTCGGGGAGAGGGAACAAGGCGTCGCCAAGCTCACCTCTTTAGCCCACACTGGTTTGGCAAACTCCGTCGCGTGTTCTGCAGAAAGACAGCGGACAATTCTCCCTCTCACAAGGGGAGAGGGCAGGGGTGAGGGGAAGTAAAATGTGGTTCATCCAACGGTTTTATGAGTAGAATGGACCAACGCGGCCGGTCATCGCGGGTCGATTCCCGTACTCCGTCACACCCGCTCGCACGATCAATGCTCCGGCCCGAACACGCTGGCGAGAATGGCTTCCTTTATTTTCCAAATCAGCGACATGGTGATCGCGACGGGCAGGAGGGTCAAAAACAGCAGGAGCCATGGGCTGAGTGGTTGCAGTATTCGCAGGAGAAGTTCCATGGAATAGGGGAGGTTGCGGATTTGCACGAGCGTGAAGTGAAGCGCGAGAAACGCCGGGATAAAGACGAGCAACAGACCGTTGAACGAAGTGAAGACTTTGGTTTCGGTGCGCAGGGTTTCATCAGGCAGCATCGCGGTGAGCCGTTGCAGCATTTGATTGAGATTGAAAAGGAAGACCAGCGCGGAGAGCGCCATCACGCCGACAGCGTAGTAAAAGAAAGGCACGTCCGGGAGTTGCTGGTGCCACCGCAAAAACGGCGACAGGCCGATGTTCACCAGCCCGAGGATTTTGGCGCGGTCCAACGCGAGCATCCAGATCCGCTCCTGCTTTTGAAAATCGCTCATGAGCCATAGACCGTAAAACAGCAGCGAGTTGGTTGCGGCGGGAACGATGAGGCCGTACGGGCCGAGCGACCGAATCCAATCGGTGGTGGCGGTCTGCACGCAAGCCACCAGCGCGATGGGCAGCCCCCAAAACAGAGCAGAAAGCCCTCGCACCAGCCGGCCGAGCGACCGCATGAGTTCGGTTTTGGGGGCGGTCTCGGACATGCGAGGGTCGCTGATCAAAACGTCAGATAAGTGTATTCCTTGAGGCCGCGCTCATAATCATCGAGCAGCCGCATGGCTTCCGATGGTTTCAGTTTGTCGGATTTGATGGCCGCGTCCACCTGCGCTTTCATCTGCCGTTTCAGCTCGTTTTCGTCATACTGCACGGCGGAGAGCGCCTGACTGATGGTGTTGCCCTCGATGACTTCTTCGACGTAGTAACCGGTTGGCTCATCTGCGTCGAGGAAGACGTGCACTTCATTGACGCGCCCGAAGAGATTGTGGAGGTCGCCCATGATATCCTGGTAGGCACCCATCAAAAAGAAACCGAGGTAATACGGCTCGAGCTGCCCGTTTCCGTTTGTGGTCAGTTCGTGTAACGCGAGCGTGTCGCGCACGTCGCGCAGGTCGATAAATTTGTTAATCTGGCCGTCGGAATCGCAGGTGATGTCCACCAGCGTTGCCTCGCGGGTGGGCCGCCCGTTGAGGCGGCTGATCGGCATGATGGGGAACAACTGACCGAGCGCCCAGTGGTCGAGCAGCGACTGGAAAACGGAGAAGTTGCAAAGGTATTGATCGCCGAGGCTGTCTTCGAGCTTGCGAATCTCTTCGGGAATGTAGGCCTGGCCGCGGAAGCTCTGCACGACCTCCTGGCTGATTTCCCAATAAAGGTGCTCGATTTTCGCTTTGTCCGGCAAATCAAGCACGCCGAATGTGAACATGTTGTGCGCGTCCTCGCGGCGTTCCAGCGCGTCGTGGTAGGCTTCAAGCTTGTTCAGCTTGCAGAGGTTTTTTTTAATATCGAACAATTCCTTGACCAGCGGATTTTCGTTTTCGGTATAAGTGAAATTCACGTCGAGCCGGACTTTGGCAATGGCGCCGAACACTTCCACAATCAGAACGCTGTGGTGCGCGACGAGGGCGCGTCCGCTTTCGCTGACGATGTCCGGGTGCGGCACTTTCTCCGCGTTGCAGACGTCGCCAATGTAATAAACGACGTCGTTGGTGTATTCCTGCAGTGTGTAGTTGGTCGAACTGTCGAACGCGGACCGGCTGCCGTCGTAATCGACACCGAGGCCGCCGCCGACGTCGATGTATTCGACCGGGAAGCCCATCTTGTAAAGCTTCGCGTAGAACCGGGCGGCTTCCTGCACGGCTTTTTTAACGGTGAGAATGTCCGGCACTTGTGAGCCGATGTGAAAATGGATCAGCTTGAAACAGTGGGTCAGGTTTTCCGCCTTGAGCAGGTCGGCCGCGGCGAGCAATTCGACGGTGGTCAAACCGAACTTCGCGTTTTCGCCCGCGCTGTCCGCCCATTTGCCCGCTCCTTTGCTGAGCAAGCGCGACCGGATGCCGATGAGCGGTTCGACGCCGAACTGGCGCGACACGCTGATGATTTGTTTCAGTTCTTCGAGTTTTTCGACGACCATGATGACCTTCTTGCCCAGCTTGATTCCCATCAGCGCCATGCGGATGAAGTTGGGGTCTTTATAGCCGTTGCAAATGATCAGGCTGTCCGGCTCGGCCTGCAGCGCCAGGCCGGCGAACAATTCCGGTTTGCTGCCGACCTCCAATCCGAAGTTATAGGGTTTGCCGGCGTCGAGAATCTCTTCCACCACTTCGCGCAGTTGATTGACTTTGATCGGAAATACGCCGCGGTATTTGCCCTGGTAATTGAATTCGGCGATGGAGCCGCGGAAAGCTTCATTGATGGACTGAACGCGATGGCGAAGGATGTCCTGGAAGCGGATGAGCAGCGGAAACTTCAGCCCGCGCGCTTTGGCCTCTTCGACCACGTCGCTGAGCTCAACGGCGGCGCCGGCTTCCTGCAGCGGCGTGGCCACGACGTGGCCGGCTTCATTAATGTCAAAATATTTCGCGCCCCAACGGTCGATGTTGTAAAGGCTGCGCGCGGACTGGATGTCCCAGGGCTTGGAGCCGTTCGCTGAATCACTCATTTGAATTACTCAAACGAGCGCACTATAAGGAGGCCATCGCAGAATTCAATAGGGTGATGAAAAATTTTTGTCGGCGCGTGAAGCGACCCGAGCGCGGATTCGGAGAAAATCCTTCGCCCCGCGTTTCTCGTTTTACTTCGCAACATTGCTCTGGTTCCATTCGCGCATGGCAAAGATTTCTCTGGCATCCGTCGCGCGCCATTGCGACCGGTTATTGCGCACGGACGACTTCGGCGATTGGGAAGGAGCCGTCAACGGTTTGCAAGTGGAAAATCGCGGCGCGATCACGCGCGTTGCCGCCGCGGTGGATGCGAGCCTCGCGACCGTCAAGCTGGCTGTCGCGGCCGGGGCCGACCTGATGATTGTGCATCACGGGCTGTTTTGGAGTCCAAGTCATCCCTGGACCGGGAAGCGCCATGAATTGCTGCGGCTGCTGTTGGAAAACAATCTGGCCGTTTACAGCTCGCACCTGCCCCTCGACGCGCACCCGCGCCTGGGCAACAACGCGCAACTGTGCGCCGCGATCGGTTTGAAGAAGTTGAAGCCGTTTTTCTTTGAGAAGTGCCAGTTCATCGGTTACAAGGCCGAGGCCCGTCTGAAACGCGAGGAATTGGCCGGGCGATTGAAGCGCGCTCTGGGCGGTCTGCCGATCCTGGCGCCGGGCGGGCCGATTCTGTGCCGTCGCATTGGCGTCGTGACCGGCGGCGCGGGCAGCGAATTGAAGAAGGCCGCGCGGGACGGCGTGGACACATTCATCACCGGCGAAGGGCCACATTGGACGTTTGCCTTGGCGGAAGAACTCGGCGTGAACGTATTTTACGGCGGCCACTACGCGACTGAGACTTTTGGTGTAAAGGCGCTGGCTGCCCATCTTTCGCGACAGTTCAAGGTGCCGTGGACGTTCATTGACCATCCAAGCGGCCTTTAATTCACGCGCCGGCTCCTCCAGACCATGAACAATCCTTCCTACTCCGCAGGCTATTATCAAAGCATTAAAGAGGACTCCGTGGCGTCCGCGCGAGAAGTCGTCCCGCTGATAATGAAATTACTCGCCCCGCGCCACGTCGTGGACGTCGGCTGCGGTTCGGGCACCTGGGCCGCGGCGTACAAGCAGGCGGGCGCGGCGGTTCTGGGGGTCGACGGACAGGACGTGAGGATTGAACAACTGCTCATCCAACCGCAGGAATTCGAGCGACGCGATCTCACCGAACCTTTCCGACTCGACCGCCGGTTCGACCTGGTAAACTGCCTGGAAGTGGCCGAACATCTGCCCGCGGCGCGCGCTCAATCATTTGTGCGCGATCTTTGCCGGTTGAGCGATGTCGCAGTGTTTTCCGCCGCCGTGCCCGGCCAGGGCGGCACGCATCACATCAACGAACAATGGCCCTCCTACTGGATTGCTTTCTTTCGAGAAAGCGGCTTTCAAATCCTGGACTGCATCCGGGCACAAATCTGGGGCAACGAGAAAGTGGCCTGGTGGTACGCGCAAAACATGTTTGTTTTCATCAAGCAGGATCGCGTCGCCGATTTTCCAGCCGCTGTGGAAAGCTGCCGTTGCGCGTGGCCGGTTGACCTGGTGCATCCGCGCGCGTACGTCAAAGCCGCGGTGCCGCAGGAAATGTCGCCGCGAATGATCAAGGAAGTCCTCCGGGCGTTACCCTATTTTCCCGGCAAAATCCTGACTCACTTGAAGAAACAACGCGGATAAGGGAGCGCTGAAGTCCTGTGGAAAACGAAATCGCCAGGGAAGGTCCGAGGAAGACTCTTAGTTTTTCATTGTCATGAGAAACCTCCGGCTCTGTCGGAGTGACTCGTGAAGTTCGACTTTCGGTCCGAGTCGCTGTGGAACGGCAAGCCGATTCCCCTCACCCTGACCCTCTCCCACGGGGAGAGGGAACAGCCGGCGGCAGCTTCGGTTGTTCGGGAGGTTCGTCGGGCAGACACCGCGCCAGGTTGTGATGAAAGTCAGCGGAGGATTTCTCCCTCTCCTGAGGGAGAGGGCCGGGGTGAGGGGAAGGTGACGCTCGCTGTGCGAAGCGGGTTGGCCCTTCCTCAGAAGTCTGCCGATCGCCCGAAGGGCCGTGGCTTTGGGCCATTCATTCTTTCATGCCTACGGCTTTGCCGGAGGTCGTTGACTTTTTCGAGCGACGAGGAACGCGTTGAACATGAAATAGCGGAGCGGCGTCGCGTTCAAAAGCCAATCCAAAGGCCCTGCCACATAGCGATCGGTGCAGGAGACCGTTTCGACGGCACAGCCGTTTCGTTCGAGGAAGAATTGAATTTCCAACGGATTCGTGGCCACGATGGCGTCGTCGTCGGGCGTGAACGGCTCTTTCACGATGGGCGTCATGCGGTCGAAGCGCACGGCGGCCGGATCGTTTTTCATTTGCCGTCGTTTTTCCTCAAGACGCTTCCAGTTCTGCCATTTCGTCGCCACGCCGCGCATGCGCGGGTGATAGTCACGAAAGCCAAGCACGCGGTAAAAGTTCGGGCTGGAGATGACGATGCGCCCGCCTGGCTCGGTGACGCGCGCGAGTTCGCCAACGAAGTCCTCCGGGGCCTCGACGTGTTCGAGGACGTTCAAGGCGCCGACGCTGGCGAAGTGATTGTCCGGACAGGGCAGATGCCGCCCGTCGTAAAGCTGACAGCGCTCAGAAAATTTCCGCGCCTTGGCGATGTTCGGCGCGGAAACGTCCACGCCATGCGCCTCGAATCCTGCGGCAGTCAGGCGGGCCACAACCTGGCCGACGCCGCAACCCACATCGAGCACGCGCGCCCCGAGTTTCGAGGGACGGACCGCGTCTGTGTACTTCAAATAAAATTTTTCGTCCCAATTCGCCAGGATTTCCGCATAGGCGTCGTCGCTGCGAATGGCGTTCAGATGACTCATGCCTGGGCGAGTTTAAGTCGGGAGGGAACAAGATCAATTTTTACCGGCTGGCTTCGGGGCAGTCGGGGGCGATTCCGGTCTTCGGCTTGAAACCGCGAGGAAACCGCAAAGCGCGACGCCCGCAATGAGACTGCCCAGGCTGACGTAAAACGCGGTGGTGGCCGGCGCAAAGCGAAACTCAACCACGTGTTTACCGGGCGTCAGATAGACGCCGCGCATGATGTAGTTGCAGCGGAGCAGAGTTTCCGGTTTGCCATCAACCAGGACCTTCCAGTCGGGATGGAAACGATCGTTCAATAAGAGCACGGCTGGAGCGGCGGTGTCCGCGTTTAATTGGACGGATTTCGGCTGGTAACGCGCAAACTCGACGGTTCCAGCAGGGTGATTCGTGGAACCGGCCGCGTTTGCCCCGGCCAATTCGTTTGCAACCAAAACGGTGCGGCCCGGATCGAAGTCGGGGCTTTTGAGTCGTTGCAGCGTGTCGTTGTCATTCGTGCTCACCTGCCAACTCGCAAACAACTTCGCGCGGGGAAGAGCGCCGGCGAATTCGAACAGCGCGAACGGGCCGTTGGTGTCGGTGACGGCCGTGAGGTGTTCCGGTTTGGTCGGAACGGTGACACCGTTCTTGGGAACGACCTCAAACCGGGTGTGGATGCGAAATCTCTGTTGAACGGGATCGATCTGTGTGTTGAGGATCTGGAGGAAACCGGTCATCCCAAGAACGTAACGGGCGTTGGTCAACTGCCAGAGTCGGGCGCACAAATGGAGGCGGCTCTCGTCCAAAGCCAGGCCGCGGTCAGTCTGGTTCAGCGGCGAGAAGTTGGCCAAATAGGCGCTGTCGAATTCCGGCTGGCGCGGCATTTGAATCACGTCCAGCGACTGGACGCGATAATACTGGAAGAGATGTTGCAGCCATTCATATCCGTACAAAGCGGCGAAATTCTGTGGCCGGTCATTTACCAGATAAGAACGCGTCAATGGCGCGAGTTCTCCTGCCACCCGGTGCTCCTGGGGCTTTTCGCGCAACAGGTCAATGATGGGATTGCTGGCGTACTTTTGCTTGTAATCCCAGTAAACTATCCAGGGAGTGTTTGCTCGTCCAAGATCCATCACCAGCAGCAGACCAAGGGCGATGCCCGCCCACCTGGCCCGGGGGCCGGCGAAGAAGCCGCTCAACAGGAGCGTCACGAGCCCGACGGACAAAATCAGGAAAAAAATGAAGAGTCCCACTTCGTTCAGACTGAACCGCGCGATGGAATCGGCCAACTGCGGGTATTGCTGTTCGGGAAAGCCGGCCTGCTGCAAGTACCGAACGATCTCGGCTTTAGAAGAGGCGTAAATCAGCCATCCCAACAGGCTGGCCGGCACCGTGCCCAGCAAACCGATGGTCCATTTCCTGTCGAAGGCCGGCGCGGTTTTCCACCAGCCTTTGACTTGATCCCGCCAGCCGCTTGCTGGAGAGCGGGTTTTGTCCAGGTAAAGCCGGGCCAGCCCTTCGAGGCCGTAGCCGAACAAGATCACAAGCGCGAGACTGAACGGAAAGATGAATTTAATGGGATTGCGTATCGTGGACAAATAAGGGAGAGCGTAGGCGATGCGATAAAAGGGCGCGTGTCGGCCCCAGGCGAGAAGGATTGATACGACCAGGAGGGTGAGCCAGCACCATATTTGTTTTCGCTCCTCGGATCGCAGTGCGCTCCCTTTTTTCTGAAACGATTGTGTCACACCCCACACAGCGACCAGAACAACGAGTACTCCGGCATAAATCCCCATGCCGGAATGGCGGGACTGGATGATTCCGGGAGTTTGTCCCGACGCGCCCCAGTAATTTGAACCGCCGACGGATGGCACCGGGTCGCCATACAATTCCGGCATGCGATAGCCAAAGAGGCCGGGAATAATCACCCGCAGGGTTTCAGCCTTGGGCAGGCTCCATTGAGTCGCCTGGTCCCAACGCCTTTGTTTGGTCTGTTCGTCCTGTGCCATCCCGACGACGCCTTTGACCTGAGTGCTGATCAAGCTGCTGACGGTTTGAGCGGCGACCAGACCGGCGCAAACGGCCATGATGGCAATCGTGGCTGCGCCTGTTGCGACTCTTTTTCTCAATGTTTCTCGCGTCGCCATCACCGAAAGGAAGGCGAAGGCTGCAGTAAACAAACTGAAGATGGCGCCCATATCGAACCCTTCCATCACCCCCAGGCCGACGGCTAAACCGGCCAGCGCGGTTTTCAAGACCCACTGCCGTGAAGGTGCGGAGCCGCCGCCAATCCTCCCAGCACGCACACCCACGGACGGAATTGCAATTGCCGAAAAAAGCACCAGGCGCCGACGCCAAGAAGAAACACCCCGACCGGGGCGTAGATTTTCGCGAAGAGAACCGGGCCGAAATCCGGCGAGAGTTTACAACAGGAGGCCAGCATCAGGCCGGAGGCGTCGAGAGACAGTCCCGGGTATTCCATGCCGAGCCAATTCAGGTCCTGCCAGTAGCCCAGGAAATTGCTTAAGGCATATTCGGCCTGTGACCGGTTCGCTCCCAGGGGCCCGTCGTTGGAAAACAACACCTGGTCGGCTTCGAAACTGCGGTGGAACAGGACGCAGAGCGTCGCCAGAAGGCAAATCACAAAGAGCAACAGACCGCGCAAACCGGAACGAAATCTCGACGCAGGTTTGGTGTCAACAGGCATAACAGGAGGCTGTCAAGCGGCAATGAAGATACAGAGAAACACGGACAGGCCAACAGGAAATTGGCGGGTTCAGCCGGTAGTGGTGCAGTTTGCATTTTCGGTGGGGCGAGCGTCCGCGCGAGCCGGCTCGTCAGTAGCCTCGCCCCACCAAACTGTACCAGTACCGTCGGCCAGAAAGCTTGACGAGTGACATCGGCCCTCTGCACGATTGTCTCGAGACCTCATTCCCGATGGAAGCGCAACGCATCGTCATTGTCGGCGGCGGGATTGTCGGCCTGGCGACGGCGCTCAAACTGGGCCGGCGTTTGCCCCGGGCGCGGATTACTGTGCTGGAGAAGGAATCGCAACCGGGACAGCATCAGAGCAGCCACAACAGCGGGGTTTTGCATTGCGGACTTTACTACCAGCCCGGTTCGACCAAGGCGCGGCTGGCGGTGTCAGGCATTCAGGAAATGATTGCTTTCTGCCGGGAGCACAACATTCCCCACGAGGTTTGCGGCAAGCTGGTCGTGGCGGTGGAAGAGTCCGAACTGCCGCGGCTGAATGCCTTGCAGGAACGGGGCCGGCAGAATGGATTGCAAGGATTGAAGCTGCTGAAACGGGAACAGATGCGCGAAATCGAGCCGCACGTCGGCGGTGTGGCCGCGCTCCATGTGCCGCAGGAAGGGATTGCGGACTATCCGAAAGTTTGCGCGGTCCTGGCGACGAAAGTGTCCGAGCAAGGGGGTCGCATTGTGACTCGGGCAAAAGCCATCGCCTTGCGTCCCGCGTCGGGCGGTTGGACCGTCGAAACGACCGCCGGCGATTTTGAGGCCGATTTTCTGGTCAACTGCGCCGGCCTGCATTGCGATCGGGTCAGCGAGCTGGCGGGAGAAAAGCGCGAAGTCCGCATCGTGCCGTTCCGCGGCGAATACTACCAGATCAAACCGGACCGCCAATTTCTCGTCCGCAATCTGATTTATCCCGTGCCCGACCCGCAATTCCCGTTTCTGGGCGTGCATTTTACGCGTCTGATTCGCGGCGGGATCGAAGCGGGGCCGAACGCGGTGCTCGCTTTATCCCGCGAGGGCTATCGCAAGACCGATGTGAACCTGGGCGATCTTTATGACGCGTTGAGCTTCTCCGGGTTGAGGCGCTTTCTGTCGCAGCACAAGCGCATGTGCTGGGAGGAACTGAAGCGCTCGTTCAGCAGACGGTTGTTCTGCGAATCGCTTCAAAGACTGGTGCCGGAGATTCGTGAAGGGGACCTGGAGCGCGGCGGCGCGGGTGTTCGCGCCCAGGCGATGTCGCCCGACGGCGCACTGATTCAGGATTTTCATTTCGTTCGCCGTCGAAACGCGCTGCACGTGTTGAACGCTCCCAGCCCGGCGGCCACGGCCTCTCTGGCAATCGGGGAAGAAATTGCTGTTCAAATTGAGCGGGACTTGGGTCAATGAATGCGGGTCGTGGTTCGGGCGCTGGCGGAATGGACCAGCGCGGCGTGCCACCAACACCGGATTGAGAAATTTGCTCCAACCAGTATGGGACTTGCTCGCTCAGCGATTCAACTGATTGCCGAGACCATCCGCGATCACCGCATCAGCGGACGTGTTCTCATCATCGGCAAACAGGACGTGTGGGGGACGGAAATAGAAGTCATCCGCTGGCTGCGCGAGTGCGGTTTGACTCCCGCCGCGTGCGCGACGCGGATTTCGCTCAAACCCGATTTTCAACGGCTCAATTTTATTCAGGACACATCGTTGTTCGAGCTGATGGGCTTCCGCGAAGCCGTCACGCTGGACTACAGTGACTACGAAGGGGCCGACGTTATTTGCGACTTGAACCATCCGCTGCCCGAGGGATTGCTGGCGAAGACAGGGCCGTTCGACCTGATCATCGACTCCGGCTGCCTGGAACATATCTTCAATGTGCCGCAGGTATTGAGAAATTATTATCACCTCGCCGGCGATTCCGGAGCCGTGATATGCATCGTGCCCAGTTCGAATCTGGTGGACCACGGCTTCTACAACTTTTCGCCGACGTTGTTCCAGGATTATTACAGCGCCAATCATTGGCAAGTCCTGCGCCACTATCTTTTCCAGAATTTCCCCAACTGCAACCGGCGATGGAAGATCTACGAATACAAGCCGGGCGCGCTGACGGCGTTTGCGTTTGCCGGCGGATTGGGCCGGGCGATTTGGGGCATTTATTTCGCCGCCCAAAAACAGCCCGGCGCAACTTGCGACGCCCAAGTGCAGCAGGGCATGTTTTTGAGGGCTTGGAACACCGCGGACAGACACCCTTGACGCACGGCATGATTTGAGGCAGGGCAATCCTCGGGCCGAAAGAGCGGGCAGTCGGTGCCGAAGGGCGGGGACGCGCGGAGTGTCCTACAATAATTTGCTTCAGGTGGGTGCGCCGATGCCGCGGGGCGGGACGTGAATCCATTTGTTGATTCGGAGCTTTTGAAATAACATCTGGCGGAATGACACACGCGCAATCGTACCTCGAACAGGTCCGGCAAATTGCCGCCGCGTTGGACCCTGAGCTGATTGAGAAAATGGCGGAGGAATTGGCAGATTTGCGTCAACGGGGCGGTCGCCTGTTTTTGCTCGGAGTGGGGGGCAGCGCGGCCAATTGCTCCCATGCGGTCAATGATTTTCGCAAACTGGCCGGAATTGAAGCGTACAGCCCTTGTGACAACGTTGCCGAATTGACCGCGCGCACGAATGACGAAGGTTGGCCGACCGTCTTCGAGGCCTGGTTGCGCACCAGCCGGGCGGGAGCAAAGGATGCCGTGCTCATTTTTTCGGTGGGCGGTGGAGATCTCGAACGAAACGTGAGTCCAAACCTGGTGCGGGCATTGGACGAAGCCAAACGGCGTGGCACGAGAATCCTGGGGATCGTCGGTCGGGACGGTGGCTATACCAAAAAAGCAGGTGACGTGGTGGTGGTGGTGCCGACAGTTGCCGCCGCATGGGTAACCCCCCACGCGGAATCGTTTCAAGCAGTGATCTGGCATTGTCTGGTATCGCATCCGCGGGTGATGCTGCAGTCCAACAAATGGGAAGGACTGACAGAGCCGAAACGGTAGCCGGGTATGAAGCGGGCAGTCTTTCTGGACCGGGATGGCGTTCTGAATCGGTCGGTGGTCCGGGCCGGCCGGCCGTATGCGCCCACTTCGCTGGACGAGTTCGAGTTGCTGCCCGGGGTGCTTGAAGCGCTGACCGATCTGCGGACCGCGGGTTTTGTCCTGGTGGTGGTCACGAACCAACCGGACCTGGCTACGGGAAGAATTCGACCCGAGGTGGCGGAGGCGATCCATCAAAAGCTCCGGGCTCTGCTTCCGATCGATGATATCAAAGTGTGCGGTCACGTGGATGAGGACGACTGTTCCTGTCGCAAACCCAGGCCAGGAATGCTTTTGGAGGCGGCTCGCGACTGGTCGATCGATCTGTACAGATCGTTCATCGTGGGAGATCGGTGGCGCGACGTCGCTGCGGGCAAGGCGGCGGGGTGCAAAACCATTTTTGTGGATTATGGCTACGCGGAGGAGTTGGCGGACCGGCCGGATTTTGTAGTGACTTCGCTTCCCGAAGCTGTGAAGATTATTCTCGGGAATTGAATCGAGTCGCAATTCCGGAACCCGGATGCGTATGAAAGCAGCGAGCGAATTGAGCGTGAAGATCTTCGCCGACGGCGCCGATCTGAAAGGAATTTCCAACCTGAGCCGCAACCCCGTCATCAAGGGGTTCACGACCAACCCGACCTTGATGCGAAAGGCCGGCATCCAGGATTATCGCGGTTTCGCCCGGGAGGTCCTGGGCATCATCGGGGAGCGGCCGGTTTCGTTTGAAGTGTTCTCGGACGATTTTGCAGAAATGGAGAGGCAGGCGATGGAGATCGCCTCCTGGGGACCGAATGTTTACGTAAAGATACCGGTGACCAACACGCGGCGTGAGTTCGCCGGTGAACTGATCCGCAGCCTGGCCCGGACGGGGGTCCAGGTGAACATCACTGCGCTTTTGACCAACGAACAAGTTCGGGCAGTCCTGGAATGCCTCTCACCTCAAACGCGCAGTTGTGTGTCCGTTTTCGCCGGCCGCGTGGCCGACACGGGCCGCGACCCGGTTCCGCTCATGGCCGAGGCCGTCCAGTTGCTCAAAGCGAATTCGAAGGCGGAGCTGATCTGGGCCAGCCCGCGCGAACTCCTGAACATCTTCCACGCGGACGCGGTGGGTTGTCACATCATCACGGTAACGCATGACATCCTGAACAAGCTGCCATTGGTGGGAAAGGATCTGGCCGAGTACTCCCTGGACACGGTAAAGATGTTCTACCAGGACGCGCGCAGCGCGGGATTCCAGATCGAGACGACCCGGTAATGGAGATCGGAGAACGCACGGTTTTCAGTGCCCTGAGCGCCGGTTTTCAACGCAGCGAGGCCGATTCCACGCGGGACTCGACGTTGATTTCTCTGGACAGGGCAGCTCAAGTTTCTAACCTCTCCGCGTTGCTCAGATGAGGAAAGTATTAGTCACTGGCGGAGCGGGATACAAAGGGTGTGTGCTGGTGCCCAAGTTGCTCGAGGCGGGCTACCGGGTGGTGGTGTATGACCTGATGCTCTTCGGCTCGGAAGGACTGGCCGCCCATCCCAACCTACAGCTCGTCACCGGCGATATCCGGGACACGAAACGGTTCGCACGCTGCCTGCAGGGAGTGGACCAGGTGATCCACATGGCTTGCATTTCCAACGATCCCAGCTTCGACCTCGATCCGTCGCTGAGCCGCACGATCAATTACGAGTGTTTCGAGCCGATGGTGAAGGCCAGCCGCGATGCCGGGATCGAGCGGTTCGTTTACGTGTCCAGCAGTTCTGTCTATGGCGTCAGCGACGCGCCGGACGTGACCGAAGAACATCCGCTGGTACCGCTCACCGATTACAACAAGTACAAAGGCCTGTGCGAACCGATCCTGCTCCGTTACCATTCGCCGGGTTTCACCACGGTTATCATACGGCCGGCCACAGTATGTGGTTACTCGCCCCGGATGCGCTTCGACCTGACCGTCAACATCCTGACCAATCACGCGGTTAACAAGGGCGTCATTACTGTCTTCGGCGGCGACCAGAAACGTCCGAACATTCACATCGACGACATCTGCGAACTCTACGTGCAGTTGCTCGGCATGCCCAGGGAGCTGGTCGGCGGAGAAACCTTCAATGCCGCATACCAGAACCAGACGGTGTCCGAGCTGGCCGGCATTGTCCGGGATGTCGTGGAGGAGGAAATGCCTGAAAAGAAACCGATCCGGATCGAAACGACTTCGACGAACGATCCCCGCTCGTATCACGTGTCGTCGAAGAAGATTGGCGCGCGGCTGGGTTGGCGCCCGAAGCGAAACATTCAGGATGCGGTGCGGGACCTGTGCCGCGCGTTCAAGATCGGGAAGTTTCCCGGCAACACCCTGAGCGACGAGCAGTTCGTCAACGTCAAGGTGGTGAAGAAACTCGGCCTCAAATGAGTAATCGCAAGCTGGCCGTGGTCACCGGAGGCGCGGGCTTCATCGGCAGTCACATGGTGGATCTGCTGCTGGACGAGGGATTCCGGGTTCACGTGATCGACAATCTGGCCGGCGGGCGGTTGCAAAATCTGGAGCACCGCAAGCAGAACCCAAACCTGGATGTTGAAATCCGGGATATCCGGGAGTTAGCTGCCGGGGATCCATTGTTCCAGGGGGCCGAGTACGTGTTTCACTTTGCCGGCATTGGCGACATCGTCCCCTCGATCGATCGGCCGGTGGACTATCTCTCCACCAATGCGCTGGGTACGGTCAAGGTCCTCGAATCGGCGCGGCACGCCGGCATTCGCAAGCTTGTCTATGCCGCGTCCTCTTCGTGCTACGGCCTGGCCGGGGTGCCGACGACGGAATCGGCGCCGATTCGAACGGAGTATCCATACGCCTTGAGCAAGTACATGGGAGAAGAGGCGGTGCTGCACTGGGGCCGGGTCTATCGGCTCCCGGTCAATTCCATCCGCATTTTCAACGCCTATGGGACCAGGTCCAAGACTTCGGGGGCCTACGGCGCGGTGTTCGGAGTGTTCCTGGCGCAGAAACTCGCGGGCAAACCCTTCACCGTCGTGGGCGACGGCACCCAACGACGCGACTTCGTCTATGTCACCGACGTGGCGAGGGCCTTTTACCTCGCGGCGACGACGGAGAGAGTGAATGAGATTTACAATCTGGGCGCTGGCAATCCGCAGTCGGTCAACCGGTTGGTGGAATTGTTGGGCGGCGAAGTGGTCCACCTGCCCAAGCGCCCCGGTGAACCGGATTGCACCTGGGCGGACATTTCCAGGATCCGACGGGACCTGGGTTGGGAACCACGCGTGTCTTTCGAGCAAGGGGTGGCGATGATGCTGAAGAACATCGAATACTGGCGGCAGGCGCCGGTGTGGGACCGGGACTCAATCGAGCTGGCGACTAAAACCTGGTTTCGATTTCTCCAAGGGAAGACGTGAAAACCTCGCATGTCACTGAAGAAGAAAAGAGACTCTACGCGCGAAAAATCTTAACGCCGCAAGCACTGCGCGAGATTCTTGGACCGTTGCCGCGAAGAAAAAAGGCCATCATGTGCCACGGGACCTTCGACCTCGTGCATCCCGGCCACATCCGGCATCTCCTCTACGCCAAGAGCAAGGCGGACATCCTCATCACCAGCCTCACCGCTGACGCCCACATTTACAAATCCAATTTTCGCCCGTTTGTGCCGCAGGATTTGCGCGCCATGAACCTCGCCGTTTTGGAAGTGGTGGATTACGTGCTCATCGATGAAAATCCCACGCCAATCGAAAACATTAAAATTATCCAGCCTGATTACTTTGCCAAAGGATATGAGTACAGCAAAGACGGCTTGCATCCACGGACCCGGGAGGAGAAGGAAGCATTGGAAAGCTATGGCGGAGAAATACTGTTTACCCCAGGCGACATCGTTTATTCCTCTTCCCATATCATCGAGACGACCCCTCCGAACCTCTCGGCGGATAAACTGCACGCCCTGATGCACGCGGAAGGGGTCACCTTCGACAAGTTGCGTTCGATTCTGAAGTCGTTTGCCGGAGCAAAAGTCCACGTGGTCGGAGACACGATCGTGGATTCGTACACGTACTGCACGTTGATTGGCGGCAACACCAAGACGCCGACCTTCAGCCTGCGCTTCGATCATCAGGTCGATTTCCTTGGGGGCGCTGGCATCGTGGCCAAACACATGAAAAGCGCCGGCGCCGACGTGCGCTTCACCACCGTGCTGGGCGACGATGCGCTCAAGGATTTCGTGTTAAACGACCTCCAGAATTATGGCGTGCCCTGCGACGCCATCATCGACCGCACGCGTCCAACCACGCAAAAGAACCTGTTCACCGCCCGGGGCTATCGCATGCTCAAGGTGGACAAACTCGATAACCGGCCGATCTCCGACAGGATCCTCGAACAATTGAAATCCCTGATCGCCGGGAGCCGAGCGGACGCGATTGTGCTCAGCGATTTTCGGCACGGCATCTTCAACCAGACGACCATTCCGCTCCTGATTGGCGCCCTGCCGCGAGGACCTATGCGGGTCGCCGACAGCCAGGTCGCGAGCCGCTGGGGGAACATCCTGGATTTTCAGGGATTTGACCTGATCACGCCGAACGAGCGGGAGGCCCGCTTCGCTCTGGGCGACCAGGATTCAACCGTGCGTCCGCTGGCAATGGAACTCTACAAACGCGCCAATTGCAAATATCTGATGCTCAAAATGGGCGAGCGCGGTATGATCGCCTATCGCGCCCCAAGCGACACCGTGCGGTCTTTCTTTACCGTGGACAGTCTGGCCGACCGAGTCGTGGACGCAGTCGGCGCCGGCGACGCGTTGCTCGCTTACGCGACGATCACGCTGGTGGTATCAAAATGCGTCGTTTCGGCTTCGATTCTCGGCTCGATTGCGGCGGCTCTGGCTTGCGAACGCGACGGCAATAATCCGATTGATACCAACGATCTGGTGAAACGCCTCAACCAGGTGGAAAGACAGATCAACTACGAATGAAAGTCGTCGTCGTCGGTCTGGGCAACCAGGGCAAGAAGCGGGCGAAA
Source organism: Verrucomicrobiota bacterium (assembly GCA_003218935.1). Classification (GTDB taxonomy): domain Bacteria; phylum Verrucomicrobiota; class Verrucomicrobiia; order Limisphaerales; family AV2; genus AV2. The sequence goes on along the minus strand of QHPA01000237.1, from coordinate 794 downwards.
GTGGCGGGTTCCGATCTCGTGGCCACGGTTGACCCGTTCAATCCGGAGGCGAAGTTCAAGACCATCGAAGAGGCGCCGCTCAATTCTTATGAGGCAGCTCTGGTGTGCACGCCGGACGTGGCCAAGCCGAAAATTCTGGCCTACCTGCTCGCCAATAAAAGGCATGCCCTGGTGGAAAAGCCGCTGTTGCGCGACGCGGAGCACAGCCTGAAGCAATTGAAGGAACCGGCGGAGCGAAATCGGGCCGTTTGTTAAACCGCCTACAAACACCGTTTTGAACCGCATCTGCTCCGGTTAAAACAAACATTGGAGAGCGGCTGTCTCGGCCGGGTTTATCAGGTCAAGTTTTTCTATGGCAACGGCACCGCGCGTGACGTGCGAAATTCACCCTGGCGGGACGCGGGATTGGGCGTTCTGGCCGACCTCGGGAGCCATCTGCTTGACTGGACGCTCTTTCTTTTTGGAAAGCCGCAGGTTCCCGCGCGGGTCTGGGCGGCGCACCGCTTCGAGAACCGGTCTTTCGACCATTACCACTTCAGCTTCCCGGGCTCCCCGGCGCTGGATTACGAAATGACGATGCTTTCCTGGCGAAACACGTTCCGGCTCGATCTCTTCGCCGAGAATGGAAGCGTGCACATTGACTGCCTCTGCAAATGGGGGCCCAGCACCTTCACGCGACGCACGCGCGTTCTGCCCAGCGGCCGGCCGGACGAGGAATCCGTCACGCTGGTGTGCGCCGATCCCACCTGGCAGGCAGAGTACGAACATTTTCTTCGCCTTTGCCGGGATCCGCA
>QHPA01000236.1 GCA_003218935.1 Verrucomicrobiota bacterium | reverse complement strand
GACTTTCTTACAAGGAAATCGCCGAGGTCGCTGAAGTGCCGGTCGGCACGGTCATGTCGCGGCTCGCTCGCGCGCGGCGCCAATTGCAGGGCGCGCTCGATCGGAAGGAGAAAGTATGAACTGCGCTGAAAGCCGGCTCTTGCTGCACGCCCACGCTGACGGCGAGCTGGACGTGGCCAACAGCCTCGAATTGGAGCGCCACTTGAAAACGTGCGCCGCCTGCGTCGCTGAACAGAAGTCGCTTCATTCGCTCAAATCGGCTCTGCGGCAGTCGTCGTTGCGTTATGACGCGCCTGAGTCGTTACTAAAAGAAGTTCGGCGGTTAGGCCGCGGATCGGGCGGTGAAGCTCAGCCGGGTATATTCCAATCGTTGCTGCTTTGGAAATGGCTGGCGTTCGGCGCGACGGCGGTTGCCACGGTTGCGATTCTATCGCGACCGGAGGGAATTTCTGGGCGCGACCAGATGCTGGACGAAGCCGTCGCCAGCCACGTGCGCTCGCTCATGGCCGAGCATCTCACCGATGTTACCTCCAGTGATCAGCATACCGTCAAGCCGTGGTTCGACGGCAAAGTGGACTTCGCCCCGGACGTGAAGGACTTCGCTGCAGAAGGCTTTCCACTGATTGGCGGGCGATTGGATTATTTGAATGGTCGCGCCGTCGCGGCGCTGGTGTATCGGCGCAACAAACATTGCATCAATGTCTTCGTCTGGCCCGCGACGAACACTGAAAATGGGAAAAGGGCACTTGAAAATCGTCGCGGTTATTCCGTCATCAACCGCGAAACAAAGGGACTGCACTATTGCCTCGTCTCCGATTTGAACGAAAAGGAATTGACTGAGCTCGGCAGTTTGATTGGGCGATGATTGCTGCTTGGTTTTCCGTTCGGAGATTTTGTACCACTACGGATCAGATGCTCGCTCGGGAGGATCGAACTAACTACTTCGCTTTGTGCCAACAAGTCCAAGCGGATAATGCCGAGCTGAAGAACCCCAAAGGGGTGATTCCTGAATGATTTTGGAGAATCGCTCCGGCTACTCGGCATTATCCGGCGCTATAGACAATGGTTACTTTTATAGCTAATTGAACACGGCTTCCTGAGAAAAGGAAGTCGTGTTAGCTTCGCTCCGGCCAAATATGAGGCGATTCCAGCCGGTGAATTTCAATGTTTGGAATATGCTTCCACTTCTGGCAAGAGCCGCACATCAGTCACGAACCTGGCGAGCAATGGGGAAGCATTGTCTTTTCTCCAGACAAGAGCCAATTGGAGAGACACGTTCAAATCAGACACTGGCAACACAACCACTCCCTTGGGACATCGCCAGCGCGCAGTTCCATTGACAAACCCCACACCCAGCCCATGCGACACAAGGCTCAAGATGGTCGCTTCATTCACTGCTTCTTGAACGATGCGCGGTGTTTTCAAGCCGCCGCGAAAACATTCGCGCATCAATCGGTCGTAAAAAGCAGGGCTTTCCCGCCTTGGAAACCAGATGAAGGATGCGTCAACCATGTCGCGCAACCGGAGGTTTCTAAATTTAGTCAGCGGATGTCCCTTGGGCGCGGCCAATGCGATGTTTTGCGTTCCGACTTGAACCTTATCCAATTCCCGATCCGCCTTCGACGCATCAAATACGTTATACACAAAGCCCGCATCCAGCCGGCCAGATCGAACGGCTTCGATTTGTTCCAGGGAGGTTGATGGGTTTAGGTGTAATTCCGCGTCCGGCTGTTGCTGGCGGAATTGCCGAAAGGAGTCTGGAACGACGCCATGCCAGGATGCGCTCTCAGTAAATCCGATCCGCAACGTGCCGGATTTACCGTGTGCCACGCGAGCCGCCCGCGTCGTTGCCTCATTTACTTGCTGAAGAATACGTCGTGCATCTTCCAGGAACAGTTTTCCGGCCGCGCTGATTTTCACTCCGCGTGAAAGGCGATCAAACAATTTGAAACCGATCTCCTCTTCCAAATCCTGGATCTGGCGGGAGAGCGCGGGTTGAGCGACTCGAAGCCGCTGTGCGGCTCGCCCGTAGTGCTGATCCTCTCCAACCGCCACGAAGTAGCGCAAATGTCGCAGTTCCATACCGATACTCTATAGGTATCGGTTCAATCGTAAAGATGTTTTAGACGCATCTGCATCAATCTGGGAGTATAGGTCTATGAAACGAAATGGAAGAACGAATAGAAAACGAAAGGTGAAAGCGAGCGGAAGCATCCGGCTTGTTTCAAAGCCGGTTCGCACACCGAAGCCCATGATTTCGTTGCCTGGCGCTTGGGAGCGTTAAGGCGTGTCCAAAAAATGTCGCAGCACGAGCAAGGCAATTAACAACAAATCACAACGCTGAAAGGAAAACAGTATGAACACATCGTCTAACGTCTGGTTGGTAACTGGCAGCGGAAGCGGATTGGGCCGCAACATCGCAGAAGCTGTGCTGGCAGCTGGCCATCGCCTCGTCGCAACCGCCCGCGACCCTCGCCGCCTCGAAGATTTGGTGAATAAGTATGGCGATCAAATTCGCACCGCTGCGCTCGACGTGACTGACGAAAAGGCGGCGCAAGCATCTGTGCAGATGGCGGTTGACGTTTTCGGACACCTCGATGTCGTCGTAAATAACGCGGGATACGGTGACATCGCTCCGTTCGAGCAGTTGAGTTCTGAGAGATTCAAGGCGCTGATGGACACAAATTTCTATGGCGTCGTTAATGTGACCCGCGCTGCGCTGCCGATCATGCGCAAGCAAAGGAGCGGTTACATCTTTCAAATCTCCTCCGTGGGCGGCCGCCTGGCCCGTCCGGGCAGTACCGGCTACCATGCTGCCAAGTGGGCGGTTGGAGGATTCACCGAATCTCTAGCACAGGAAGTCGCGCCTTTTGGCGTCAAGGTGTGTGCCCTCGAACCAGGGGGAATGCGGACAAATTGGGGCGTTCGCGCGAACAAGGAAACGCCTGTTCTGCTTTCTGACTATGAACCATCCGTGGGCGCGGTGATCAAGGCGCTGGCATCTTACTGGGGCAACGAGATCAGCGATCCGGTAAAAGTGGCGCAACTCATTCTTCGTCTGGCTGAGAGCGAGCGCCTGCCTGCGCATCTCCTATTGGGTAGTGATGCCGTTGAATATGCTGGCCAAGCGGAAGTGACGCGGGCAGCCGATGCACAACTCTGGCGGGAGGCTAGCCTCTCGACTGATTTCAATACCGTGGGTGCTTTACCTGCTGTGCGGTTTTGAGCGCACACGCCCACACACAATACCATTAACACAGTTAGCATAATTAAAAACGCAAGGAGCAACGAAAACAGATATGAAGACATCAATAAAATCACTAAATCTGCCAAAACCCATCGCGACCTGCTTCGCAGCGGACAAAAATGACAGCGAAACGCTCTCTCAATGTTTCACTGAAAATGCCGTCGTGAAGGATGAGGGACACACCTACAAGGGCCGAGCGGCGATCAAGCAATGGAAGACGGGTACTTCGACCAAATACGAATACACCAGCGAGCCTGTCGCGTGCGAAGAGAAGGACGGGATAATAGCTGTCACCAGCCATCTGGTTGGAAATTTTCCCGGCAGCCCAGTTGACCTTCGATTCTTTTTCAAACTCGAAGGCGACAAGATTGCGTCGCTGGAAATCATCCCGTGAGGATTGGCCCAAAGCCGAGTATTCACAGAGACAGGCTGCCCGTATAGCCGGTGGCACAGGCCGGGCTCTTTGAAATTTCGAGGCTCTATTTTTGGCGGTGTTGCCAGCTCTTGTAGACCGCCTCGAGACTGTAACCGTCGGGATCGAAAACGTTCGCAGCGTAATAACGGGGATCGTAATACAGGCGGGCGCCGGGCTTGCCGTTGTCGGTCGCGCCCGCCGCCACTGCTGCCTCGTAGAACGCGTTCACCTCGGCCTGGCTCTTGGCGACAAAGCCGATATGCGCAGCCTTGGCGTCCGCATCGCCCTGCCTGAGCCAGAAGAATACGCGGCCGTCCCGTCCGAAGCCCTTGAGGTCGGGATGTCCTTCGGGGCCGTCCTTGCCGTCGTAATCGATGGCATGCGCGATGCCGAGCGGCTTGAGAGCCGTCTCGTAAAAGGCAATCGATCGATCGAGATCCTTGACGGTTATGAAGACGTGGTCGAGCATGAGCTCACCTCGTTCGTTGATGTTCGTAGCGTTTTCATAATTTCGATTCCCATTGAGTGAATGGTAGCATTTAAGGGTTCTGGACCGGGACATTCAGTCGAGCCCACGTCGAAAACTTGGTCGGTTGCCTGCCTGCTATTTTGTTTGCGAGCGCAATTCGGTCGGACGAATCCGAACCCAGATAGGTATGAGCTTGGAAGTAACTGAACATCGCGGTGATCTCTGCAGCTCCAGGGAAGAGAGTGGCGAAGGCGTCGGCCGGGACCCGCGTGAAGGAGAAGTTGTGACCCTGTCGATTAAGCACGTCGACGATCTCATCGAAGCTCATGAAATCACCGACGAGGGGCAAATACTCGCCATGGCCGGCCTGATCCGGGTGCACGAAGGCTCCAGCGACGATGGCGCCGAGTTCACTAATGTCACCCATGTGAATGCAACGCACACTCGGATCGAGCGGGAGCGCCCAGCCCAGGGATCCGTCCGCCTGCTTTTGCGGAGCCATGGCGCCTGCGAGGTTCTGGTAGAAGAACGGCGCGATGGCGAACGTATGATTCGTAAAACCCGCGTCCTGGACTATCGGATCGACCTTAGCCTTGCTGGTAAAGTGCGGAACGTGGAACTTGCCGCCGCTGATCGCTTCGACGTCAGGCAGCGTGGACCAGACTACGTGTTTGACGCCGGCATCCTTGGCAGCCTGCACCGCGGCGGCTCCCTGCTTGCGCTCGTCGGTTCCTTCTAACGAAGACGTGGTGACGAGAAATACACCGTATGCCCCTTTGAAGGCAGCCGCGAGGGTTTCGGGACGGTTCAAATCTGCTTCAACGACTTCGTCGGCGAGGTCGCGATGCTTGTCTGGATTGCGAGTCAGTGCGCGCACCTTGAATTGTCCGCCAGCTTGCAGGGCACTGACGACTGCGCCCCCCTGATGACCCGTTGCGCCGATTACGGCGATCAGTTTCTTACTGTTGGATAACATAGCCTTTGAATGGTGTTAAGTGATGAGTTTCTTCTCAGGCCTTGTGCTCATTTCTCCCGCAGCGCCTTCAATGCGCCGCCCCAAGCGATAACCTGATCGAACATTTCGTTGACAGACTTCTCGTGCCGGGCATCTGGCTTGAAGACGCTGAAGTTTTCGAAGTCGTTAAACATGGAGAGCAAAACCTGATTGCGCACCGTCGCCATCTGCACCTCCGCCAGCACCAGACGTAGTTGCTCGACCGCGCGCGCCCCGCCGGCACCGCCGTAGTATACTCGGGCGCGACGAAGACGTAACCATCGAAAGAGCCGATCTTGGCGGCCCACGCTTTGGTGTGAGGCTTACTGTATTGTCCCATTGATGGCGGCACTGGCTCGTCGAGAAGCGGCAGATTGAAGTCTTTAATGTCCACGAGTTCGAACTCGGCGTCGGTGCGCTTTTGTGCGATTTCGTAAACCCATTTGGCCACGGCTTCGCCGTTGCGACCGGGTCGTGTGCTTCCGATGATGATGGCGATTCCAGGTGCTTCCATAGTTGTCAGGTTGTTATGTGAATAGTTGTTTAATTGTTGATGACGCTTATTTCCAATTCTCAGATTTCACGCGGCGAAACCTCCATCGGCTAGCAGGCTCGCGCCGGTGATGTAGCTGGCTTCGGGACTTGCAAGGTAGGCGACAAAGCTTGCGATCTCGTCTGTATTACCGTATCGCTGGAGAGCCGTGATCGGGACTAGCGTTTTCGCGAAGTCGCTGTCCGCCGGATTCATGTCGGTATCAATAGGGCCTGGCTGGACATTGTTGACCGTGATTCCGCGAAGGCCGAGGTCTCGGGCAAGTCCCTTCGTGAAGCCGGCGACCGCGCCCTTGGTGAGTGCATAGACCGAACCGCCGACGAACGGCATGCGCTCGCTGTTGGTGCTGCCAATGTGAATGATCCGGCCACCTTCGCGCAGATGCCGCGCGGCTTCCTGAGTCGCAACAAACAAGCCGCGCACATTGATAGCGATCAGCTTCTCAAAGTCTTCGAGGGAGAACTGCTCAATCGGCGCGAAGATTCCGGTGCCCGCATTGTTCACCAGAATATCAATGCCCCCGAATGTCCCGATGGTTTTGGCAACCGCCAGCCGGACGGCTTCCGTGTCGGCGGCGTCGGCTTTGATCGCCAGCGCCTTCCCGCCCGCCGCTTCAATCGAGCGGACGACTTCATCGGCCTTGCCCGGTGATGCGCTGTAAGTCAGGGCGACCGACGCTCCATCAGCGGCGAGTCGTTTGGCGATAGCTGCGCCGATGCTTCGTGAACCACCCGTGACCAGTGCCACTTTGCCTGTCAGTTTCTTCGCGATGTTTGTGTTCATATTTTTCTTTCAAATGTCCTTCTCGAATTGTGAATCAGGAATTGACGGTTGCGTTTCCCGTCGCAATTGCCTGACGGAGCAAGGCCGAGGGTGTCGGGGCGTTTTTCACGAGACCGGCGAAATGTTCGCGGTAGCGCCAGAGGAGGAACAGCGCAAGTAACGAAACCACAATCGCCATCGGCAATCCCGCCGGTGCCATCAGGACGTGGAAGCAAAGGATGTTCACGATTACCGGACCAAGCAGAGTCAAACCTAACGGCTCTTTGCGCCCGATGAGCAAGAGCGCGCCGCCCGCGACTTGTAATGCGCCCACGACATATAAGTAATGGCTCAAGAATAGGGTCGTCATGAATTCACGCGCCGGGCCTTCCGGTGGAGGCGGCATCGGAATGAATTGCAGAAACATGTTCGAGCCGAACACGACGAAGATCAGCCCGAGCAGACTGCGAGCGATAATTGTTGCGATTTTCATATGAATTTTTCTTTTTTTGGTATGTTTCGGGTGAAAATTTCAAATCACGCGACTTTCAAAACGATTTTGCCGCGCACATGACCGCTCTGGCTCAATTCGTGAGCGCGTGGGGCTTCCTCCAGGGGAAGGACCGTTTCAACCACTGTCTTTACCTTTCCGGCGTCGATCAACTTTGCGATTTCAGCCAGGTTGGATGAACTGGGATGCCCGCCATAGAACAGCGCCCGAACTCCGTATTTCGTAGCCAGTTCTTGCGAAGGCGGCTGTACCAGGACGACGTCCGCATCGTGAACGACGTCTTCAAAACGCGTCTGCTGATAATCGACCGCGTTATCCACCCCCAACTCGTGCAGAAACGCATGGTTCCTGGACGAAGCGGTTCCAATGACATAGGCGCCTCTTTCTTTCGCGAACTGCACGGCAAAGTTGCCAACGCCGCCAGCCGCGCCATGAATCAACACCTTCTGACCGGCGCGTAACTGAGCCACTTCAAACAGCGCCTGCCATGCTGTGATACCCCCGGTGGGAACGGCTGCTGCCTGCACGTGATCCAATGTGCCAGGTTTTTCGGCAACGATCGCTTCCTTGGCGACGGCATATTCGGCGTATCCGCCTCCTTCGAGTCCCAGACTCGCGTACACCTCATCGCCTCGTTTGAACCGCGCCACGCCGGGACCGACCTCTTCGACCGTTCCTGAAACGTCCGAACCAAGCGTTGCCGGAAAGGTGAGGGGAAAAAATTCCTTCACGTAGCCGGCCCGCGCTTTCCAGTCGAACGGATTGACCGAGGCGGCGTGAACCTTGATGAGAACTTCGTTTACACCCGGTGCGGGACGCTGCATTTCCACTTGCGCCAGAACCTCTGGTCCGCCGTATTGATGAATTCGTATGGCTTTCATGATTATTTTCTCCACTTGTTATTGCGTTTCCTCTAATTCGCCCAATACCATGTTCCTTGCACTGCCATGCCTTTTCGGCATAATGAAACTTCCGCACCCAATTTGCTTTAGGGTTGCAGTGGCCTTTAATCCGAGACCTTGCTTGACCCGCCACCTGGACGCCCTGCGAGTTCGCGCTCAGCTCGGAGCCAATGGTCAAGATCACATCCATGGCCAGCGCCCTCGTTCAGCCAGATTTCATAGGCGCGCTTGGCGATTTCGGCGCGCAAATCCCGGGACTCCGGAGAAGTGGCGGGGCTGTTCGTTTTCTTTCGCGTTCCGTTTTTCATTGTTCAGTTCCTTTCTATTGCCCGGTAACGAGCACGCTTCTGAAGCGGGCTTCATTTCGCATCATCCGTCCGTAAGCGTCGGCAGCATTTGCAAGCGGAACGGTTTCGATCATCGGGCGGATTCCTTGCAATGCGCTGAAGGAAAGCGTGTCCTCCGCATCTATCGAAGACCCGGTCATTGTTCCTGCAATCGAACGCGTACCGAAAAGGAGCGGGACCGGATTGACGCTGATCGGTTCATCTCCTCCTACTCCAGCGACAATAAGCTGGCCACGTGGAGCCAGTCCGGCAAGCAATGGAGACATGGCTTTGCTGTTTGCAGCGGTTGCGAGGATCAGCCGGGCACCGCCAAGGGATTGAAGTGCGGCAACCGGGTCTTGGGCGTTACTGTCAATGTAGTGATGTGCGCCGAGCTTCTTCGCGAGACTTTCCTTTTCTGGCCCGCGCGCAATGGCTGCGACTTGAAAACCCATGCGTCGCGCAAACTGAATTCCGAGGTGACCGAGCCCGCCGACTCCTTGAATCGCGACGAGCTCGCCGGGCCGGGCCTTTGAATTTCTCAACCCGTTGAATGTCGTCAATCCGGCGCAGAGGAGTGGCGCCGCTTCCGTTGGTATAAGGTCGTCAGGAATTCCCGCGAGCCCACTCGCCTGGGCGATCATCATTTTGGCGTAACCACCATCGCTATGAACACCCGAAATGGGTTGATTCTGGCAATTGACGAAGTCGCCACGGCGACAGTTTCCGCAATGCCCGCAATGCCCACCCATAAAACCCACGCCCACCCGCTGTCCTTCTTTCCAGCCCTGGACGCCAGGCCCTATGGCTTCGATTTTCCCAATCACCTCATGGCCGGGAACACGCGGGTAAGTGAGCCCCGGAAAACCGCCTTCGACCGTAATCGCATCGCTGTGGCACACGCCACAGGCCTCGACACGGATTCGGACTTGCCCAAAAGCGGGCTCGACAATTGATCGCTCCACAACTTCCAACTTACCCGGTTGCGTTGCCTGCACTGCTTTGTAGGTTCGACTCATATGTTGTGTTGGTTGTTCTGTTCTCATGCTCCTGCCCGGAGCGTTGGGGCCAGCTTGGTGCCGAGCAGTTCGATGGCGCGAAGAAGTTTTGTTTGGGACGATTCGGCGACATCCATTTGAAAGGCAATTCGCGAGATGCCGCCCAGGGCTTCACTGTGAAGCAGAATCTTTTCCGTGACTTCCTCGGGTTCGCCCACCAGCAGCGCGCCGTGCTTGCCGCGCACGGCGTCGAATTGAGTGCGCGTAACCGGCGGCCAGCCGCGTTCCTTGCCGATACGGGTAACGGTTTTGGCGTAACCGGGATAAAAATCCTCAATCGCCCGCTGCGTCGTTTCGGCGACGTAACCCAGCGCATGAACGCCGACTTTGAGCTGGTCGGGCGAGTGCCCGGCGCGCCGGCCATATTCCCGATAGATGTCAACGAGAGGACGGAATCGCCGTGTCTCGCCGCCAATGATGGCAACCATGAGCGGCAATCCCAGCGTCCCGGCTCGGGCGAACGATTCCGGTGTCCCGCCCACGCCCAGCCAGATCGGGAGTGGATACTGCAGCGGACGTGGATAGACGCCCTGGCCGGTGAGCGGAGCACGGTGTTTGCCGGACCAATGAACGAATTCGTTTTCGCGCAGCCTCAGAAGCAAATCCAATTTCTCCGCAAACAGCGAATCGTAATCCTTGAGTTTCAAGCCAAACAATGGAAATGCCTCGGTGAATGAACCGCGTCCGACGACCATTTCCGCCCGGCCTTGCGAGAGCAGATCGAGCGTGGCGAATTCCTCGAACACCCGCACGGGATCAGCGGCGCTCAACACGGTGACGGCGCTGGTGAGGCGAATGCGTTGCGTCCGGGCGGCAGCCGCCGCGAGAATGAGCGTCGGCGCGGAATCGAGAAATTCCCGACGATGATGTTCCCCGACTCCGAACACATCCAAACTCACCTGGTCGGCGAGTTCAATCCGCTCAACCAATTGGCGGATACTATTTGATGCACTGACCCCAGCAGCCGCGCTGTTGTCCACGAATTGTGCGGCGAAGCTGTCCACGCCGACCTGCATCTTCTCGGCTTGCGTCTTCGAGTCTGGCCTTTCCTGTTCGGTCTGACTTCGCTCGTTCGCTTCCAGTAATTCTGTCATAGTTGGAGAATACCGCGCCGATTCGATTTGGATGAAATACCATGTTGGTTGCGCAGCCATGCTTTTTGGGCATAATGGGAACTCAGCAATGGAACTGCGGCATTTGCGATATTTTCTGGCGGTGGGTGAAGCACTGAACTTCACCAAGGCCGCTGCGCAGCTTCGGGTCGCGCAACCGGCATTGAGCCGTCAGGTGCAGGATTTGGAGGATGAAATCGGTGTGGACCTTTTGAAACGCAGTCCGCGCGGCGTGACACTCACGGCGGAGGGAAAACTTTTTCTTGAGGAAGTGCGCGAGTTATTAAAGCGGGCGGACGAATCCGTGGAAAAGGTCCGAGCCCTGGCTCGCGGCGAATATGGCGAGCTGCATGTTGGTTATGCGCCGTCCCCCACGGTGGAGATTTTGCCACCGGCGCTCGCAGCATTTCAAAAAGCCGTACCGCGCGTGAAGGTGCTTTTGCATGACCTCTCCAGCGATGAACTCGTCACCGGCCTGCGAGACGCTTCGCTGGAACTAGCGATCATGGTCCCACCTGCCGGCGACCAGACCACAGGCATCCAGTTTGAATTGCTGCTCAGTTACCCGTTGTGTGTGGCGATTACCGCCGCGCATCCTTTTGCTCGGCTGAAGTCCATTACGTTGGAAATGCTGGCTGCCGAACCGCTCGTCGGTCTCCGACGCAAGGACTACCCCGAGTATTATCACTTCATCGACCGCATCTTCGCCCCGATCCACGCCAAACCACGCATCGCAGTGGAATGTGACAGTGCCAGTTCGCTGATCACTGAAGTGGAGGCTGGACGCGGCATCTCTCTGGCGAGCCCGAGCTTCAAACTGGTCGCTGGCAAACGCCTGCTCTACCGCACACTCACGGGCACGACGGAAATGGGGTCAGTGGGCATCGCCCGAGCCACAAATGGTGACGTGACACCTGCCGGAGAAAAATTTTGCGAAATCCTGCGCAAGATTTCAGCCGGAGCGACTGCGGCCAAATCGAAACGGGAAGGTCTTGAGCGAATTTCTTGATGCGACTTGTCGGAACGCTTTGGTCAGCTACGAACGAATGAGCGGCTCGCGCATGAGAAAGTGTTTCACTACCGTTTCGATTCGTTGACTTGCTCAAGGAATGCGTCTGGCTCATGGCTGTTCTTTTCGGATGCGTTGTCGCACTTCGTTGAGCACGTCCACTGCTCTTGGGTCAACCGATCCGTCCTGGTAGATTCCGAGATTGATCGTCACTGCGCCCCCATTCTTCATGCACCCACTGATATAATCACCGAGCCTTTGCGCATCGAATTGCGGCTTGGGCATCTCCACCTTCTGTTGCACCCAGTACGGTTCCATGATTAACAATGCCTGATATCGCAGCCCCTGTCCGGGGCCGCGCTCGTTGGTCCCGTTGACTGGCAGCTCGACGGGGTTTGCCGTCTCTCCCGCCCAATAGTCTTGCCATTCGGTGACGCTTGGATAAATCCACGAGTTCACAGCGATGATCCGTTTGGAATTCCCGGCCTTGCACATTTCATAGAAATCGCGGAAGGAAAAATCCGGGTACTTTTCGAAGCATTGATAGAACCCGTCAAACCAGTAGCCGGCGATCTTTTCCCCATAGCGTTCTCCGAACTCCTTGAGGATGTCTGACGTCATCTGGGTGAATTCCTTGCTGGAGGCATTCGGGTACTTCCCGACGACGTGAGTTGGGAAGTAGCACATCAACTTGATGCCCTTCGCGTTCAGCGCTTGTGCCACCTCGTCGATTAAATCGCGTTTCGTCGTCTTGCCCGGGTGGTATTTTTCCCAACTGGCCAGCGGAGCCGGACAATAAGGCTGGGCATGACCGACTGTGAATAAAACATAACCGGCGCCGGTGGCCTCCACCATTTCGACAAACCGATCCAGAGGAAAATCTGCAACAGCCTGGGCGAACGGCTTGATGCTTCCATCCGTGCCGATGCTCTGGGACGTCCAGTGAAACATCAGCCCGTAGCCAGCCTTGGCGAGCCACTCAGTGCTGGCTCGTGAGCGCCGGGCTTCCTGCCGATCCGCCTCGATGGCCGCCTTGGCAGATAGCGGAGTCAGTTCGAGACTGCGAAAGGCAAGGATGGACTTCCCGGCGGGGGCATTCGTGATGCTCAGGGTGATGGTTTGTTTTCCCGCTGCGAGCGAAAGTGATCCCATGACCGGCACAAACTCATAAGCCATGTTGCCTCGAAACACACCTTGGGTGTTTCGCAAAGTGTAGTTCAGTTGGCCGCCACTGCTCGCGATTTGGAGTTCCTGTCCTGCGGCACTGGGTTCTGCGGCGTGGCAGAGACTCACCGCATATTCGCCAGACTTGGCAATCTGCACCTCCCACGTCACGGCACCGCTGCCTTTCCAGGCAAAGTTGTCTCCTCCTCGTCTCTTTACGTCCCCTTCCAGCTTCGATGCCTGTCCGCCGTAGAGGTAGGTCGGAGCTTGAGAATTCACCTGGACTGAAGTCGTCTGGGAGGTTTGACTATATCCCCTAAACCCAGCTATTGCCGTCACCATCCAAATTGAAAGACGCTTCATGAAGTTATTGTTCTTATTGCGGAGACATTCCCAATAGGTCTGCTGCATTCTGCCAAACGAAACCGGAAAGAGAATGGACAGACCGTCAGTCCGTGTCCGATTACCATAACCAAGTTCGTGGAATAAAGGCCATCGAATACTGGATTGTGAAGACGCGCAAGAGGAGATCCGCGTAAGCTGCGTTAAGTTCACCTGTCCTCATTGCTCGCTGGTCGTGTTTGACCTGCGGGCAGGCTGCAAGCATTCTTCAGAATTCATGAAAGCAAGATTCTCCGTGCCGTTTGTCTGGTTGGTGTGCGGAGTTCTCTCCGCAGTTTTTGGGAATCGGGGGGTGTCACGAGCCTCGGAAGCATACGTTCCGTTTGAAGGCGAGAAAACTTTCTGGCACGACGGCTTTGATCGTTTCGATTACGCGATGGATGAAGAGAGCATTGTCATAATGCCATTCAAGCGGCCGGAGGGAGAAAAGTTTGCGGTAGGAAATCCGGTGAAAGGTCAGCGCCGTTGCATTGTTGTCGTGCCGAAGAAAATTGCTCCCGGCGCTCCGTGGTCTTGGCAAGGCTGCTATTGGGACCACGAGCCGCAAACAGAAGTCGAATTACTCCGGCGCGGATTTCACATCGCATTCGTCACGCCTGATCCCGGCAAGCAGTGGGACGCCTGGTATGCGTGGCTGACGGAGAAACATGGCTTGTCGAAGAAGCCTGCGTTCGTCGGCATGAGCAAGGGCGGCGTGAACGAATACGATTGGACGACCGCGAATCCCGATAAAGTTTCCTGCATCTATGCCGACAATCCGGCGATTCGCCCCGAAGCGTTCGCGAAACTCGGCGAACTGGCGAAGAACGATGTCGCGTTGCTGAACGTTTGCGGCAGCGCCGATTTTCTGCTCCAGCGCCACACGTTGCCCATTGAAGATCGCTATCAACAACTTGGCGGGCGCATCACCGTGATGATCAAGGACGGACATGCGCATCATCCACACAGCCTGAAAAATCCCAAACCCATCGCGGACTGGATTGAGCAGCACTTGTTGCCGGCGGCGGGCGCCCGGCCGGATTTCGCAGATGAGAACTTCATCAAGTCTTACTACTACAGCCTCGAAAGCACGAACCTCTGGCTGGCGGAAGAGAAAACCTACGCCAATTGTCGCGGGCCGGGGTTCGTCGAGTGCTACGATCGGTATGATGAAAAGACTTCAAGCCAATGGGGTCTCAGCGGCCTGGCGGTGATCGTGCCCAGGACGGCGGCTCCGGGAAAACCGTGGGTCTTCCGTGTCGATGCCATCACGCGCGACGCAGTGATCGATCAAGCGCTGCTCGCGCGCGGCTTTCACATCGTCATGCCGCCGCTCACCGCGCAATCCGGCGCAGTGCGCACGCAATGGAACAACGCTTATCAACTCATGACCGACCACGGCTTTTCCAAAAAGCCTGTGATGGAGGGCACCGGGACGGCGGCGGGCGAAGCCTACGCCTGGGCCATCGAAAACCCGGACAAGGTGGCTTGCATCTACGGACGAAATCCCGCGCTGCGCAGCCTCATGTCGAAAACATCGCCTCTGGAAAATCTCGGTCCACTCGCCAAAGCCGGCGTGCCGCTCCTGCACGTGTGCGACCAGACCGATCCGTGGTTCAACGATCAAACCAAGGTGGTTGAACAGCGCTACAAGAAACTCGGCGGCCAGATCGCGGTCATCATCAATGAGAACGACAGGCACTGCCCGCTGGCGGCCGCGGACCAGACACGCGTGGTGGATTTCATTGCCGGGACAACAAAATGAATTGGATTATGAACAATACCCGATTGGGAAAGACTCTATTCCTCGCCATCGGACTCGGTTGCTTCACCGGCGCAATGCGCGCCTCAGGAACGTACGTGAAGCTTGATTATCCTGCCTCCACGGCCTCCAACGAATTGCAGGTGGCGGTCACTTATACGTTGTGGATTCCGGATGGCGTGAAGACCCTGCGCGGCATCATCGTGCATCAGCACGGCGCGGGCACGACGGCGTCCATCGAAGGCTCGACTGCTGCCTATGACTTGCACTGGCAGGCACTGGCGAAGAAGTGGGACTGCGCGCTCTGGGGTTCCAGCTATCACGTTCAGAATGAGAAGATCGACATTTCGCCGGGCGCATCGGAACTGTGGTTCGATCCGCGACGCGGTTCCGAGAAAACATTTCTTAACGCACTCACGGATTTCGCCGGGAAGTCGGGTCATCCCGAAATCGACAAAATTCCCTGGGCGCTGTGGGGCCATTCCGGCGGCGGCATCTGGTCGGACGTGATGACCACGCTGCATCCCGACCGCGTCGTTGCGGTGTGGATGCGCTCCGGCTCGGCGTTGATGTTTCTCACGCATCCGGAGTTTGCCCGGCCCGATGTGCCAGCCACGATGTATGCGATTCCGATGATGACGAATCCCGGCGTGAAGGAAAAGCCGAAGCTAAACCCGGACGCGCCGGATAATCGCACGGATGTGGAGAAAATGAAGGGGCCGTGGCTGGGCAATATCGCGACGTTCAAGGAATACCGTGGGAAAGGCGGTCTTATTGGGTTCGCGCCAGACCCGCGCACGGGTCACGAGTGCGGCGACAGCCGTTATCTGGCGATCCCATTTCTCGATGCTTGTCTGGCCATGCGGTTGCCAGCCAAAGGGAGCAAAGATCAAAAACTCAAACAGATGGATACGAGCATGGCGTGGCTCGCGCCATTGTTCGGCGACGAAGCCAAACCGGCGGCTGAATTCAAAGGCAGCCCGAATGAAGCGGTCTGGCTGCCGAACGAAGCAGTGGCCAAAGCGTGGATGGATTACGTGAAGACGGGCGCCACCAGTGACACCACGCCGCCGCCTGCGCCGTTCAATGTGCGTGTCTCGCTCAAAGAGGATCAGGGAACAGAGATTACCTGGGACGCCGAAGCCGATTTCGAAAGTGGCATCCAACAGTTCATTGTTCTGCGTGACCGACAGGAACTGACGGAGGTGCCGGAGAAGCCAATCGGCAAATTCGGTCGTCCGCTGTTCCAATCCATGACGTATCACGACACGCCGAGTCAACCGATGCCGGAAATGCGTTACCTTGATACCTCCGCGAAGCCAGGTCACACTTACTCGATCATCACCGTGAACAGCGTCGGGCTGAAATCGGCGCCATCCGCTCAGGCACGATAGATAATCAGTCAATCAGGCTTCAACGCTTCGGGATTTAATCGGCAGCCCAGATGGCGCGGATTGTTTGTTCCTGACCGAAGCCGGTTGGAGTCGCGGCGCCGGGTTGATTCACCTCGTACCAGCGTTTGCCATCGGCAGCGCCGGAGATGACGCGCATGCCGGGCATTTCCACGTAGCCGTCCGGGTCGTGCTCGCGTACCCAGTTCCACGCGTAGCACAGCCAGTCGTTGCGCACGTTTTCTGGCTGTCGCGAAAACCACGTGATTTCATCCCAGCCCCAGACCCAGAAACGGCCCTGGCTGGCTTCGCCGGGATGGCGGCTGCGGCCGTAGTTGTCGAACTCGACGAGATACGGCAGGTGCTCGCAACGCCAGCCGCTGGGAATCTCCTCGATGCGCAGCGGGAAGGAATGAAAATCGAGGAGCAACTTGCCGTCGCGAACCAATCCGCCGTGAGGCACGTGCGCGTCGCACAAAATGAAATGCCGCCGCGCGTGTTTCGCCGCGTAACGGCGCGCCTGCGCCAGCACCTCGGCCCAATGATCCAGCTTCGGGTCGTTACCGTTCATGAGTTCAGCCTGGCCGTAATGAATGGCTTCGCAGCCAATGTCGATGTAGGAGCGCGCGAGAAAATAAAACCAGAGCTTGGTTTCGCTGCGGCTCACGTCGGGCACGGATGAGCCTTGCCCCCATTGATTGCTGCCGCGTCCGCTTGGGTAAATCATTTCCTCGTAGCGAAAGTTGCGCGCCTCGACCGGCTGGCCCAGTTCTTCGAAAGTCCACGCCGGCACGGGCAAATCGTTC
>QHPA01000235.1 GCA_003218935.1 Verrucomicrobiota bacterium | reverse complement strand
ACTGGGCGTTGTTCCGGGAAAGCCTGGGTTCGTTGAAAAGCTGCCGGCCCAATTCAACGCCTTCAACCGTCAGCGGATTATCCTCGGGCAATTTCACTTTGGGCAACCGTTCCGAAATGGACAAGCGGAGAGGTGTAACCCCCGACGGCAATGGCCTGGCCCGCGGTTGCGCTGAATCGGCCATTTGGTAGAGATCGCTCTGAATGGTTTTCACCCGAAATGAACGGGACACCCGGGCCTTCATGGTTGCTGCCAGTGAATCGCCGCTACGCGAGTGAGTGGACGAGGATTCGCGCACCACATCGCCCGCCGCCAGGATTTTGGCCACATCCATTCCCAAACGAATCGTTGTGGGCTGGCCGCCGGAGAACGTAACCGGTAATTCCACCGTCATCGGTTTTTCCGCACCAGCCAGGTGATAGGAAAATCCACTGCTCTTTCCCTCCGCCGGCGTCCAATGCCCTTCCAGCGCCAAAAACACGTAACCGGATCGCCAACCCCAGTGCAAACCACAGACACTCGGATTAAGCGGATGGTCGGCGGGCCATTCCTGCGGGTCGCTGGCGTCGGTCTCCGCATCTAATCCCACCTGGAAACGGATGGCTTGAAATTCCTCCGCCGGCAAACCGTCCGCCCTGGCGGTAAGACGCCGCTTCTCCGCGGAGAAATAGACGTGCCACCGGTCCGACTCCAGCCAGCTCCCATCCGCGCGCCGAAGGCCCAGTCGGGAAAGCAATCCATCCACGCGACTCAGGGACATCCCACTCACCCGTTCGGATGAAACTGTTTCTCCCGGCACGACTGGATTTCCTTCCCACTCCGGAACAATCTCCAGTCGCAGCTCCTGGCCGGACAGTTGCGCATCGAAAGCCAGCCAGCCGAGCGCGAGACCACACGCCAGCCAGGCCATCCGCGAGTTGCCGCGCAACCTCGCTGCTATCGCCTGCTTCGATTGCGCGGTTGCAATCAGCAAGGGATCGATTCGTTCCATGGGGAAATTATCGTTCTGTTCGGCGGCGGAACATACGCGGAGGCTTGATGGTTGGTTTGAGAAAGCGAATAGATTCTTCGCCCGACCGGCGCTGTCTCGGTACACACGCTATCCACAAATTATTCTTGAGCCGGCAGTAGCCAGCTTATCCTGCGCCAAGAAGAGCCACCTAAGGTAGGGCCTTGAAATTCAGACACTTGTTCACTCCCTCCGCTGGAGTAATCAGCGCGGCAAAACTTTCGAGCATTGCAAGTGCATTGAAAACGCACCGGCTCGCAATTGTGTTTTTTCTGCCCGCCTTGACTGGGAGCCTCGGACGAAGACCGCGAGTCGGATGACGCAGTCATCGGCGCCCGTCATACCAGAGCGTGCACCCGGCGCGGTCTTTGAGATTCTCACCCCGATGCCGGACCGTCCACCACAACATGCCCAAATGCTCCCGCAAGGAATAGAGATGCGCTTTGCGGGCCGACGTGATCACTGGATGACGATGCAAAATCATCAACTTCTTTCCGTGCTCTCGCGCCAGCTTTTTGAGCCGTTCGCTGAATTCGATTTCTTCGGCAGCGAAAAACTGCTCGCTGAATCCGCCAAGCTCGCGGAACGCTTTTGTTTCGCAGAAAACAAACGAACCGGCCGCCCAGGCTTTCATCCGGCTGATCACATTCCATACGGGCGTGAAGAATTTCGTCCAGCCGACCGCGTGGTCCATTTCGACCACCGCCCCGCCGCCCAGGTGCTTGCCGCTCCGGATCGCAGCCGACAGGTCCGCGAACAGCTCCCGGCTTGGATAGGAGTCCGCGTCAACAAACACGAGCCAGTCGCCCGTGGCCGCCGACGCGCCCCGGTTGCGCGCCCGTGAAATCTGGTTGACCGGCTCGAAGACAACGATGGCGCCGGATGCGCGCGCCTTTTCGGCGGTGCGATCCGTGGAATTGTTGTCGCAAACGATGATTTCGCTTTCCCAGCCCGTGGCGGCAAAGGCGTCGGTCGCCGCCTTGATTTTGCGCAGCGAGCGGGCGATGAACTTTTCCTCGTTGAACGCCGGGACGATGACCGAGATTTTCATGATGCGTTCGCTAACGGATGGCCGCTCGAAAGTCAAAGACCAATCCAAAGGCGAAACCTCACGCCGGATTCACGTTTCCTGATAGGTCATAGGTAGCTGGATGGTTGAGAGTTGAGAATTAAGGCGCTCGTGAAGTTGGTTCTTTCTTTGGGCGTTTTTCGCGGTTTGAACTGAATGGATACAGCCTGGGTCTGATGAATTATGGCCAACGCAACACCTGAATACTCCCGGCCGGTGAAGCCCCGTTCCTGGAAACGCAGACTGGCCCGGTTCAGCGCCGGACTTCTGCTCCTGCTGGTCGTCGTTTATTTCGTCGCCACCAGCGCGCCGTTTCTCAAGGGCGTCATCCTGCCGCGCGTCGGCAAAGCGCTGAACGCCGAGATCACCGTCGGCGACGCCTCCATCAGTCCGTTTTCCCGGCTCATCCTGCGCCAGCTCAAAGTCAAAACCACCGGCGCCGAGCCGCTCCTTCAGGCGGACGAAGTGCGGCTCCGTTACAGTCTCTGGAGCATCCTCGGCGGCAACATCAAAGTGGATGAAGTCACGCTCGACTCGCCCACGATTCAAATCGTTCAAAATGCCGACGGAACCAGCAACCTCGACCCGTTGCTGGGCCAAGAGGAAAAGCCCGCCGCGAAACCGCCAGCCAAACCTTCGAAATCGCTGCGGCTCGAGGTAAAAAATGTCGCGCTCAAAAACGTGAACTTGCGCGCGGTGCAGAGCTTCAAGGACGGCGGGCGTCAAACTATCGAGCTGTCGGACATCAACATTGGTCTCGACGAGTTGAAGAACGGCGGTTCGGGCAAACTGACCCTGGCCGCGGCCATGAAAATGGAGCGAACCCAAACCAACGCTCATGACTCGCTTCAGGCCAGGGGTTCCGGAGCGCTGGAGTTCGCCCTCGGCCCGGACCTCATGCCGCAGTTCGTCCGAGGAAAAGTCACACACGAGATTGTGAAGGGAGACGGATCGTTCGCAGGCTTTTCCGGTGAACGCAGCGAACTCGACTGCGATGTCACGCCCACCGAGGTGAAAAATCTTTCGGTCAGTTTCTTCCAGTCCGACAAACCGCTCGGCGCGCTGCGCATCACCGGCCCGTTCGACCTCAATAAGCTCGAAGGCCATTTGAAGCTGGAAGTGCAGTCGATCGACCGCCAGGTGCTCAATCTCGCCGGCGCGACGCGCGGCTGGGATTTCGGCAATTCGACGCTCAACGCCACCAACCTGATCGACATCGCCCAGCGAGGTTCCGTCCTCGCCGCGAATGGAAAACTCACGGGCCGCCAGCTCGGCATCAAGCAAGGTAAACAGTCCACGCCAACGCTGGATTTGGACTTCGACTATCAGGTCACGGTCAACCTTAACGACAATTCCGCGCTGCTTCAAAAGCTCAACCTGCTGGGCAAACAGGGACAAAACGACTTGCTGCGCGCGGGGTTGGACCGCTCGATGAACCTGACCTGGGGCGCGGTCCAGCCCGGCTTCAAGGAGTCCTCGCTGCAATTGGCTATCAACAAACTGAACCTCGCCGACTGGCAGCTTTTTCTCGGCAACATTCCTGTCAGCGGCAAAGCGGACGCGCAACTGAACCTGTTGGCGCAACAGGATGGCAAACAGTTGAAGGCGGATTTGACGGCCAAGGTCCAGGAGTTGAACGCGCAGTTTGGCGCGAACAGGATTGAGCGCGCCAACCTTCAGCTCCAACTCACCGGGCGGATGGATGATTTCAAGAATGCAAAGTTGGAAAAGTATTCACTCGCATTCGGCCAGGGGAGCCAACCGACGCTCACCGCCAACGGTTCCGCCAGCTATGCCCTGGACAGCGGCGACCTGAGCGCGCAGACAACGCTCGAAGCGTCCCTGCCCGTGTTGCTCAAGCAGATCGTCGTCCCGCAGCTCAACGCTTCGGCCGGCACAATCAAATTGACTGCGCTGGCCTTGAGAAAGGGCCAGGAAACGAGCGCCTCGGGCAACCTGGTGTTGGGCGATTTCTCCGGGCGCTACGGCGATTATCAGTTCCAGAATTACCAGACGACGTTCGACTTCGATGTCGGCGTCAAAGACCAGCTGGCCCAGCTTCGACGCGTCGCGCTGGCCGTGCGGCAGGGTCCTGAATCGGGCGGCAGTTTCGACCTCGGAGGCAGATACGACCTCACGAAGCAAACGGGCGAGTTCAATTTCACCGCCGCGGACTTCAACCAGAATGCGCTCCGCCCGTTTCTCGCGCCGGTCCTGGCGCCGAACAAGCTCGTTTCCCTTTCTCTGAATGGCAAAGGCAGCGCAAACTATGACCCTCAAGGTGAATCATCGGTCAAAGCCGGATTGACGTTGACGAACCTTGTCGTCGAAGATCCACAGAACAAGCTTCCGAAATCGTCACTCGCCGCCGGCCTGCAACTCGACGGAGGCATGAAGCAGAGCCTGGTCAATCTCCGCCAACTGCTTTTGACTCTCTCCCCCACCGACCGCGCCAAAAATCAACTGCAACTTTCCGGCAAGGTTGATTTGGCGAACACCAACGCCGGGCCGGGCAAGTTGACGTTGCAGGCCGAGTCGCTGGACGTGACGCCTTATTACGATTTGTTCGCCGGCCCGTCGAACACGAGGCCGGCCGAACCGGAAAAGAAAACGAAAACCACGCCGCAGCCCGCTGCGTCGCCGGTCGAGCCGGACCCGGTTGCGCTGCCCTTTCAGCAATTCACCTTCGACGCAAAGATTGACCGGCTTTATCTCCGCGAAATCGCGGTGTCGAATTTCCTGGCGACCGTCAAACTGAACCATGGCGAAGTGGCGGTGAAGCCGCTCCAGCTGGCGTTCAACGGCGCGCCAGTGAGCGCCAGCGCCCTCGTGAACCTCGCTGTGAAGGGCTACACGTATGATCTTTGGCTGAACGCGGACAAGGTCCCGCTGGAGCCCATCGCGAATACGTTCGCGCCCGACGATCGCGGCCAGTACCAGGGATTGATTCTGGCCAACGCGCAAATCAAGGGCGCCGGTGTCACCGGAACCAATCTGCGAACCAATTTGAATGGGCAGGTCAGTTACAGCTATACCAACGCCAACATCCAGTTGCTCGGCAAAAAAGCCAAACTGCTGATCTGGCCGATCGCCACCCTGCTACGCGTCAACGACATTACGAAATCACCGGTGAACTGGCTTGACGCGCAAATACAACTCGGCGCCGGCAAAATTGGCGTCAACCGGTTCGCCCTGCAAAGCGAAGCGTTCGAGGCCCACGCTCACGGTGACATTCCCATCGCCGACGTGCTCGACCAATCGCCCTTGAATCTGCCCGTGGAATTTTCGTTGCGACGTTCGCTCGCGCAAAAATCCGGCTTGACGCCGCCGGGCGCGCCACCTGACACGCCGTATGTGAAATTGCCGGACTTTGTCACCGTTAAAGGAACGCTCGGCGACCCCAAAACTCACCTGAACGAGCTTGCCCTTGGCGGCCTGTTGCTCAAAACCGGCGTCGGCATTGCCGAAAAGGTCGGCGTCAATGTGGGCGACAAAACCGGCAGCTTGTTGAAAGGCGTCGGCAACCTGCTCACCGGCCAGAAGCCCGCGACGACGAACGACACAACCACCACCAATCCGCCGCCGAAATTCAACCCGCTCGATCTGCTGCGGAAAAAGAAGTGAACCAGCAATGTTTCACGTTTACCTTTTGCGGCTTTGTGCTTCAATTCGCTGCGCCCATGCAAAACGTCCTGGCCTACCTTGGCGAAAACGAACCCCGCTTCGTCCGCGAATTGTGCGACTACCTCCGTTTCCCCAGCGTTTCCGCCCAGAGCCATCACCGCTCCGAAGTCGAAGCGGCAGCGCGCTGGCTGGTGGATCATTGCCAGTCCATCGGCCTGGATGCGCAGCTTCGTCCAACCGATGGCAACCCGGTCGTCGTCGCGCAAACGCCGCGCCCGGCATCCGCCTCCTCACATCGGCGGCGACACTTTCTGCTGTACGGCCATTACGACGTACAGCCTGCCGAACCGCTCGATCTTTGGAAATCACCGCCGTTTGAGCCGCGCATCGAAGGCCGCTCGCTCTTCGCCCGCGGCGCCTGCGACAACAAAGGTCAGCACTTCGCCCACCTCAAAGCCGTCGAGGCATATTTGAAAACGAACACGGAGTTGCCGTGTGACCTGACCTTTGTCGTCGAAGGCGAGGAGGAAGTCGGCAGCAAGAGTCTCGCGCCGTTTCTGAGGAAAAATCGCAATGAACTCCGCTGCGATGCCACTGTCATTTCCGACACCGGCATCCCGGACCTGAAACATCCGGCGCTGACCTATGCGCTCCGCGGTATCTGCGCGATGGAGGTCAAAGTGCACGGCCCGTCGCGCGATTTGCACTCCGGCATTTGCGGCGGCTCGGTGGACAACCCGGCGCTGGCCCTTTGCCAGTTGCTCGCCCGCCTGCGCGACAAAAACGGTCGCATCACCATTCCTGGTTTTTACGATGACGTGATTCCGCTTTCGGCTTACGAACGAAAACAACTGGCGCGGATTCCATTCAACGAAGCCGCCTACCGGAAATTCCTGGGCGTTCCGAAACTTTTCGGCGAGCGCGGCTACACGCCGCAGGAACAGCGCACGGCGCGGCCGACGATCGAGATCAACGGCCTGACCAGCGGTTATCAGGGCGAAGGCAGCAAGACGATCATCCCCGCCTGGGCGAGCGCGAAGCTCACTTTTCGCCTCGTGCCGAACCAGAAACCGCAGCGCATCCACAAAGTCGTCGCGAAACACCTGAAACGTCTCTGCCCTCCGACCGTGCGCATCACCATCGAGGGCGGCCACGGCGGCGAACCGTATCTCGTCCCGCCCACCGGGCCGCTGGCCCAGGCTGCGTTGCGCTCTCTCAAATCCGCTTTCGGTTGCGAACCGGTCCTGCTGCGCGAAGGCGGCTCGATCCCGATCATTTCGGACTTCAAGAAAATCCTTGGCGTTGACGCGCTGATGCTCGGCCTCGCTTTGCCCGACGACAATCCGCATTCGCCGAACGAGAAATTCAGCCTCGACGCGTTCGCGAAAGGAATGCGCATGAGCGCGCTGTTATGGCAGGAGTTGGCTTCAACGTAGGTCAGGCGTCTCGCCTGACCAGCCAGGGACGCGACAACGCTTTCGAGAAGTGAACCCGGAATCAGGCGGATGTCTGCCAGAGAGTGTGTGGTTCGCGTATTCTCCCAAGTCAAGTGAGTCAGGCGGGACGCCTGACCTACTTTGCAAAGCCAACGGGCGGCCGGACTCATTTCTCGCCTGGCTTCGCTCCCGGCAACTGCATATCAACCGTTTCCTGAAGAATGCGCAGCACAATGGCATCCCGAAGCTTCTGGTTATTTTCCAAGGCCCGCTTGGCCTCAAAATAGGGCAGAGATTTCACTTCCATTTCAGCGTTCTGCTTCTTGGCCTCCTCGATTGCATCCCTGAGACTTTTATTGTTGGCCTTCACAGCCTGTAATCTGACGCGTAACCCAGCGAGAATTCCCTCAATTCGAGTGTTCACTTTGTTGTCCAGATAAGCCTGCATTGCTGCCAACGACTTAAACTCCGGGTTCTCGGCACCTATGGTTTCCCGGAGTTTGGCCAGATTAGTCTCGGTTGCGGCGAGGTCTTGCAGGAATCGCGAAAGCAGCTCGTCGGGGGCAACGGTTAAGATCACCTTCCTGAGTTCATCAATGCCCTTGTCTGCCTTGATTTGGAGCAGTGCCTCGATCAGCGTGGTCTGGCTGGCGTACTCGGCTTGCGCGCGGATTTGTTCCGATTCCAGCCGGCGGACGGTCTCAGGAGTCAAAATCATTAACTCCTGAAGATCCGAAATGCCTAACTCTCTGCGAAGCTTATCTACTTTTGCCTGAGCGTCGCTCACCTTTCGGTTTTGCTCCTCCAACGTCTGTCTCAACATCTCCAAGAGTTCCGGGGCGGAAGACCGTTTCTCCGTAGCTTCTTGCTTCGTCTTCGAGCGCTGCCGGGATTCGTTATTGGACGACGGCTCAGCCCGTTTCTCCGCCGCCCGCGTGAACGTGAAGCAGCACAGCGCAATGATGATTGCCGCTGACAACAACAAGGCAGTCCGGCCTGACGGTTTGAATTGAGCAATCATAGTGACTCTCCTTTTGATTTCTGTTTTGTGGTTGATGACCGGCGCCAGGCTCGGACAAAACCCGGCGCCCGAAAAATCGTCGAGCAGCTTGATGAGCGTGTTGCCGTAAACACGCCGCTCGCCGTCAGCGAGGCGCGCCATCACCATCGCGTCGCAAACCAGTTCGCGGTCCGCGCGCAGGCAGCGCAGCGCCAGCCAGACCAGCGGATTAAACCAGTGCACCGATCTGGCGAGGATAATGGCCCAGTTCAGCAGGATGTCGCCGCGTTTCACGTGAGCCAGTTCGTGCAGAAAAACCATCCGCAACTCGCAGTCGTCAAGTTTTCGCACCGCACTTTTCGGGAGCAACAGGCGCGGTTTAAGGAATCCAAACAACGCCGGCGTGCCGAGCGCCGGCATGACCACAATTCCAATTTCCCGGCGCAAACCCATGGTTGCCTTGCAACTTTCCAGCAGCGACAGGAGCCGCTCGTCGCCCACCGTCGGTTCGGCGGCGATCCGGCGCGCGAACTTGCGATGCTGGCGAAGGACCGTGAGCAGGCTGGCCGTCAGGCCGAGCAACCAGAGAACCCGAACTGCTTTCAGCCAGTCCAGCTTCCGATCAACGCCGGCGCCGATGCCCAACGGGCCAACGGTCCCCTGGAACACGGCTGGAATCGGTGTCGCTGGCGTGGACGAAGTCGAGACAACGCCGAACTCAGTCTGCGGCACTATGGGCAAAACAGCTTTGCCCAGATTGAAAATGCTGAGCGCACTCGCCGGAACCGCAGGCAACAGGAGGCGGACCAAAACCAACACTCCCAGAGCATACCGCCAGCGCGCGGCGAGCCATTTTCCTGCGGTAATTTGAATCAACAAGACCA
>QHPA01000490.1 GCA_003218935.1 Verrucomicrobiota bacterium | reverse complement strand
TTCCTGACCGCGAGTTCGAGCAGTGTGGCGTCCTGGTCTTTGACATTGAAGTCGCGGACCAGTTCGACGAACTGCGGCGTGCCTTTCGTCGCCTCCAGCACCTTCTCCAACGCCTCTTTGAGTTTCGGATTGGCGTTGACCTTTTCCGGACCGAGCCGGGTTAACGCTTCGATCATTGTGGCGAAACGATCCGGCTCAAGGAGTTCGCCTGCGAGCGCGCTAATCAGGACCGAAAGACCAAGCCAACCAGACAGCGCCCAGCTAAAGCCAGGCCCACCGCGGAGAACGCCGCAAATCATTTCAGCCCGCCCAGCGCGAGTTCCGCCATTGCCGCGTCCTTTTCCGGGCCGCTGACGAAATCCAGGGAGCGGAAGTAGTGGTCGCGTTCCTTTGCGCTCAGACCTTTGTCGTTGATGATCTTGACCAATAACGCCGGTGTCTTGCTGCTGCGCGAGCGCCAGACGATGTCGCGGCCGGCGGGCGTGTTCCATTGGTCGCCGGCCACCGCCAGCCAGACATCGAAGAATCTGTCCCACTGTTTGTCCGCGCCGATGCCGAGCGCTTCGAGATACCAGCGGTCCTTGCCGTCGTGTTGCGACGCGAGCTGCGTCCACAACTTTGGCGCCTCCGGGGACGAATTATGCCGCAAAGCGATGGCGCATTCGCGGCGGACTTGCGCCGAGGGGTCTCTTGCGAGCGTTTTCACGCAGGGAATCACGTCGAGCTTCAGCGCTTTCGCGATGCGCAGGCCGGTGATGCGAATGTCCGCTTCCTTATCTTTGATCGCGTCCTCGACGTATTTCTTTTCCTTGCCTTTGATGCGGGCAAGCAGATGCAAAGCGCGGGCGCGCATCCGGGCATCGCCACTCTTCCAGAGCTTCAGCAAATCTCTCTTCGCTTTGCCCTGCATCTTGTTCAGCTCCGTCCAGGCGAGATAACGCGCGGACAAGTTCGGCGATTCCAGCGCTGCAACGCAGCCCGCGGCCGAATTCAAGTTCAGCTTTGGCACCGACGGCCTGTTTCCCTTGGGCGCGACGCGATAAACACGACCGGTCATCGCGTCGAGTTTCTGATCGGCCATATTGTGGCCGCCCACGCCCTCGTCATTCCAGTCCGCGACGTAGATGGATCCATCCGGCGCGACGCAGACATCGGACGGACGGAACCAGTTGTCCGAAGTAGTCAGGAGGTCCGCCAGCTTCGCCTGGTAACCCGCAGCGTCGTTTTCCACAGGGTAAGCGCGCACCACCCGCGGGCCGGCATCGCAATGGATCACCTGGTTGCGGAATGTTTCCGGCAGCAATTTGCCCTCATAAACCAGTATGCCAGTGGGCGAACCGGCGCCGGTGTGCAGCAAATCCGGCACGACACCGGGGTCGTACTGGTGCCATTCGTAAAGGATTTTTTCCGATTCCGGGGCGCCTTTGGATTTGGCCTTGCCCCAGCCGGTCGGCCAGCCCGCGCCGTTCATTTCGTCGGTGTAGCCATAGTTGCCGAACTCCATCACGTAATTTATGCGCACGCCGAAGTTGCCGTCGTCGTCGTTATCGGATTGCCAGAGCGTGCCGAAGGAATCCACGGCGACCTCGTAGTTGTTGCGGAAGTTCCACGCGAGCGTTTCAACTTCGCTGCCGTCGAGGTTGCAACGAAACACCATGCCCATCCGATACGGCTTGCCGTGGTTGTTCACTTCGTTGCCGTCGAGGTCGATGACCGGGCGGGTGTCCATCTGAGGCGCTGCGCCGTGCAGCGGGATCTCTTTCACTGTCGGATAGCGAAGTTGTTTTCCCTCATTGCCGAAGTTGAAGTAGAGCTTGCCGTCAGGACCGAAGACAAAAGCGTGGACGCCGTGGTCGTGGTCTTTGCCGCTGACGCCGGTGAAGAGCAGCTCGCGCCGGTCCGCTTTGCCGTCGCCATCGGTGTCGGTCAGCACAAAAACATTGGGCGAAGCCGAGACGACGACTTTGTTGCCGAGGACGCAAACGCCCAGCGCGGCGTTTATGCTCGGGTCCTGGTAGAAGACAGTCTCCTTGTCCGCGACGCCATCGCCGTTCGTGTCTTCGAGAATCACAATGCGATCGCCGGCGGGCTGAAGAATTCCCCATTTCTGAAATGTCGAGCGGTAGTTAACGCCCTCAGTGATCCAGATACGGCCACGCTCATCAATGTCCATGTCCGTTGGATTGCGGACCATCGGCTCGGAGGCGAAGAGCGACGCTTCGAGGCCGTCCGCGACGGCAAATTTCTTTACCGATTCGCGCGCAGCCTCGGGGCCGACGCCGGCGGGGTTGGCGGCAATGGCGTTGGCTTGAGTGACGAGAATCGAAACGGCGAATGTCGAAGACAGCACCGTGGTCTTGAGTGAAGTCTGTTTCATGGATTTCGGAAATGCTTAGCCCGACTTGGCGGATTCGAGGAGGGAAAAAGCGCAAGTGCTTCAAAACCAAGGCAGGCATTTGCTGGGTCTTCACTACATCACTACAGAAGCGCTTTGGCCGGGAGCTTTGGGACTGATGATCTTGGGCGGGGGTTGGGCGGGTAATTGCAGTTTCAGTCGCTCAAGCAGCAATTGCACATCGGTCTCC